>JAIPEK010000035.1 GCA_021737205.1 Desulfarculaceae bacterium | reverse complement strand
CTGAATCTGTTTAATTTAAAGTTTTGTGTACGGATTTTCTTTAAAAAGAGGGTGGTTGTGACTGTCAATATCAGAGGAATCGTGGTGATCGTCGGCAATTACGGAAGCGGGAAAACCGAGACCGCCGTCAACCTCGCTTTTCATATGAAGCATTCAGGCGTGGACGTCGCCATTGCCGATCTCGATCTCGTCAACCCGTACTTCAGAACCCGCGAGGCCCGTGAGGCGCTTGAAGAATCCGGCATCAAGGTAATCCTGCCGGACCGGCAGTACCTGAATGCGGATCTTCCCATCCTCTCCCCGGCCGTGTCCGGTATCCTGAAAAATCCGGCCGAGCTGACCATCCTCGATGCAGGCGGGGACGATGTGGGTGCAACAGTGCTTTCGGCATTGCAAGACAGCCTTGACCCCGGCCGTGTATCCATGATCCAGGTGATCAATCCGTTCAGGCCGTTCACCCGGGATGTGGCGGGCTGCCTGCGGATAAGAGACCGAATCGAGGCTTCTGCAAAACTTGGGGTCACATCCCTGGCAGGCAATGCCAACCTTATTGACGAAACCACGGCAGAGACCATCTACCAGGGATATACAATGATAGATGCCGTTTCCGAAGCTTCGGGACTGCGTGTGGAGTTTATCACATCACCCTCGGAACTTCTTTCCACCCTTGACACATCCCGGTTTTCCTGTCCGGTTCTGCCCATAGACAGGGGGCTTGTGCCGCCGTGGACGAAGAGCAAATATAAAAAAAGGAGTATCAATTATGGCATATGAACATATCATTGACGGCGAAACGTGCAAGGGATGCGGCCTTTGCATCACCGTATGCCCCAAAAGCGTACTGGAACTTTCAGACAAGGTCAACACCAAGGGGCATTTCCCTGTTTTTCAGGCAAGACCCGATGACTGCATCCACTGCACGATGTGCTGTATCATGTGTCCGGATGTAGCGATCACCGTCAGGGAAACCGCATAAGGCCGTCGGCCCAAAAATTTTCGCAGCCGTTCACGGCTTGAAACTTGAAATTGGAAAGTAGAAATTAGGGAGAAGGGTAAGGTCGGGCATGAAGGCCAAATTTCCAATTTCAACGTTCCGTGAACGCCTACAATTTTTCCAAAACCAAATTTTCAGGAGTTATGAATGGCCAAAGTGTTAATGAAAGGAAACGAAGCAATCGGAGAGGCGGCAATAAAAGCCGGATGCCTCAACTACTTTGCCTATCCCATCACCCCCCAGTCCGAGGTTGCGGAATATCTCGCCAAAAGACTGCCCGACGTAAACGGCACATTTGTCCAGGGAGAGAGTGAAGTGGCCGTGGGCTACATGATATTCGGCGCGGCCGGGTGCGGAGAACGGGTGATGACCACATCCTCCAGCCCGGGAATCAGCCTGATGAGCGAGGCCCTCAGCTACATTGCAGGCGCCCGGTGTCCGGCGGTTTTCGTGAACATCATGCGGGGCGGCCCCGGACTCGGCGGCATTCTCCCTTCCCAGGGCGACTACTTCCAGGCCACAAAGGGCGGCGGCCACGGGGACTACCACCTTCTGGTCATGGCCCCGGAAGGCGTGCAGGAAGCAGTGGAGATGACCATGAAAGCCTTTCCCCTTGCCGAAAAATACAGGGGACCCGTCATGATCCTCGGGGACGGCCTCATCGGGCAGATGATGGAGCCCGTGGAATTCCCGGACAACCTGTATGCAGAGCCTTTAAACAACGATGACTGGGCCACCAGCGGCATGGACAAGCGGGGAGCCGACAAAAAGAACATTGTCAAATCGCTGTTTCTCAATCCCAAGGAGCTCAACGACAACAATTTGACCCTGAAAGCACAGTACGAGCAAATGAAAAAAGAAGAGGTCATGTCCGAAGCGTACAATACTGACACGGACTACAAGGGCCTGATCGTCAGCTATGGTACCATGAGCCGGGTGTGCAGGACCGCCATCGACACCATGAAGGAGCAGGGGCTTGAAATCGGCATGATCCGTCCCAAGACCCTTTTTCCGTTTCCGGAAAAAGAAATATATGATGCAGCCGCCAAAGAGAGCTGCAAGGCCGTGATCAGCATCGAACTGAGCATGGGCCAGATGGTGGAGGATGTAGAACGGTGCGTCAGAGGGATCAAACCGGTCGAATGGTACGGGGAATGCGGCGGTGACATCCCGGCACCCGAAACGATCGCCGACGTGGTACAATCGTTACTCAATTAACAACGGCGTAACCGTTCACGGTTTACAGTTGTCGGTTCACGGTTAAAAAAACAAAGGTAGAGGAGATTATGGGGTCCTCTTTGGAAAAACCGTGAACTGTGGACCGATAACCGTTAACGATTACAAAACTGAACACCGAGTGCAAGGAGAAATATACAATGGGAAAAACGTTTTCAAAACCCAGAGCGCTGACCGATGTTCCGACGCATTACTGCCCCGGGTGCACGCACGGGGTCGCCCACCGGCTGGTGGCCGAAACCATCGACGAACTCGGGATCAGAGGAAAAACCGTGGGGATCGCACCCGTGGGGTGTGCGGTTCTGGCGTACAACTACTTTGACTGCGACTTCCAGGAAGCCGCCCACGGAAGGGCCCCGGCCATGGCCACCGGCATCAAGCGCGTCCGGCCGGACCTGATGGTATTCACGTACCAGGGCGACGGAGATCTGGCCAGCATCGGCATGGGGGAAATCATCCATGCAGCCAACCGGGGGGAGAAATTCACCACCATATTCATCAACAACGCCATATACGGCATGACCGGCGGCCAGATGGCCCCCACCACCATGCCGGGCCAGCGGGCTTCCACCGCTCCGGCCGGAAGGGATACCGGCTCCACCGGCATGCCCGTCAAAATGGCCGATCTTCTCTCCGCCCTGATGACGCCCGCCTATGTCACCCGGCAGGCGCTTTTGTCACCGAAACATATCAACCGGGCCAAAAAGGCCGTGAAAAAGGCGTTTGAATACCAGATGAACAACACCTGCTTCAGTTTTGTGGAGCTTGTCAGCACCTGCCCGACCAACTGGGGAATGACTCCCAAAGATGCATTGAAATGGGCGGAAGATACACTGATTCCATACTATGAACTCGGGGAATTCAAAACACCTGAACCCGAAGAAGAACAGTAGACAACCGTTTGGAGATATCTATGCAGAAAGAAGTTCAATTTGCAGGTTTCGGCGGCCAGGGAATTCTGCTCAGTGCGAAACTGCTCGCCTACGCAGCAATGAAACAAGGATACAACGTGGCGTGGATCCCGTCCTACGGGCCGGAGATGAGAGGTGGCACGGCTTACTGTACCGTGGTGATCAGCGACCGGCTCATCGGTTCGCCGATCATCAAGACCCCGGGCCATCTGGTGGCCATGAACCGGCCGTCCCTTGAAAAATTCGCCCCTGCGGTCAAGCCGGGCGGGATTATCCTGATCAACAGTTCCCTGATACCGGTCCGCTCGGGCCGGGACGACGTCACGGAGCTCGTGTTTCCGGTGAACGATGTGGCCATCGAAGCCGGCACCGTTAAAAGCGCCAACATCGTTGCGCTCAGCGCATTCGCCGCAAAAAGCGGACTTGTGGATCTTGAAACCCTGAGAGAGTGCATAAAGGAGGAATTTGCAAGCAAAAGCAAGGTCATCCCCATTAACATGGATGCATTTGACAGGGGCGTAAAGATAGCGCAGCAATAGTCGTTTCAAACCATACAAGGAGAAAGGATACCACCATGATTCGGGTTGAAATTTCACTGTTTCTCAAGAACGTGCCGGGTGAACTCGGAAGACTTGCCTCACTTTTGGGGGATGCCGGGGTCAATATCGACGCGATTTCAATTCAGGATGCATCCGCTTACGTGCGCAACCTTTTCGAGGCCAGGGGCAAAAGCCTGAAGCGGCTTGCTTCTTCCGCCAGTTACAATTCCGTGAAAAAGGATTCCGCCGACTTCGCCCTGATCCGTATCCTGGTGAACGATGCGGACAAGGCGATCGGGCTTTTGAAAAAGAACGACTACATCTTTGACACCAAGGAAGTGGCCACCACGGAGATTGAAAACGAGCCCGGAAAGCTTGCCGAAATCACCACAAAGTTCGGCGAGGAAGGCATCAATATAAATTACGTGTACGGGTCCGTCTCCCCTTCCGGCGGAAAATGCCTGTTCGTTTTCTGCCCCGAAGACGTGGAGCTTGCCGGCAGGATATTCGAAGAATAGATGCAGGCGTTTCGTTCTTTTTGCCGGAAACCGGGGAACGGTTTCCTTCGAACGGGTGCGCTTTTGATTTTTATTCTTCTTTCCGGATGCGCAAACCTGAAGGGCCCGTCTGCGCCCGCAGTCCCCGAGCCCCCGGAACGCTACGGTGAAACGGCGGCAAGCGGCATTGAAATCGGAAAATGGTGGCGGGATTTTGAAAGCGCGGAACTCAACCGGCTGGTGGCGTCTGCACTGGAAGACAATTTTTCCCTCAAAACCGCGCGGGCCCGTCTTCGAAAGGCAAAGGCAGCGGCGCAAAAGGCAAAAGCCGATTTTTTTCCGTCCGTGAACGCAGATGCGGATGCGTCCTATCAGAAAAACCATACCCGGCGGCAGTCGACAAAAACCGAATCCGTATCCCCGTCGCTTGCCGCATCCTACGAAATCGATCTTTGGAACCGCATAGATTCCGGGGTACGGGCGCTGGACCTGACTCAAGAGGCGGCCCGGAAAGATCTGGAGGCCGCCGCCGTTACCGTGGCGGCACAAATCAGCAATGCATGGATCGATCTTGTGGCGGCCCGGGAAAGGCTCGCCCTTTCCGAAAGCATTGAACGGCAGGGCGAGCGGCAGCTTGAAGTGCTCAAGGAACGGTACAAAAACGGCATTGCAAAGGGGTCGGACGTGTTCGATCAGCAAAAGGCCCTGGAAAGCATCCGGTCCGATATGGTTTCCCTGGAAGCGGAAATCGCCGCGCTGGAAAACCGGCTCGTTTTTCTGACCGCAAGTTCCGACACCGAAGAACTCCGGCTTACCGAAACTTCCCTGCCCACCCTTCCCCATTCACCGGACACCGGGATCCCGGCGGACCTTCTTGAGCTGAGACCGGACGTCAAAGCGGCGGGACTCCGCCTTGCCGCATCAGTCAAGGAACTGGAGGCGGCCGGCAAAGAATGGCTGCCCAAGCTTTCCATATCTTCAAGCCTTTCCTTCCAGTCGGAGGATTTTTCCATACACTGGCAGGACTGGCTGTTCAACCTGGCCGCCAACCTGACCGCCCCGGTATTCGACGGCGGGAGAATCCGTCAGGAAATCCGCCGCTCTGCCGCCGCCCGGGATGAAGCCCTTCACGAGTACGCCGGATCGGTGTTTGAAGCGGTGAAAGAGGTCAGGGAGGCCCTGATCCGGGAAAAACACCAGAAGCAAGCCACCGACCTCTACCGGCAACGCCTGAAAGCCGCCAGGGCCGCCGTATTTTTCGCCGAGCTCGAATACCGGAACGGGAGCGAGGATTACGTATCCTATATCGAACGGTGGACGTCCCTGAAAAATCTTGAACAGTCTATGATCGTTGACAAGTCACAGCTTTTCAAATACAGGATATCATTGTACAGGGCACTGGGAAACACCTGGACAAAAGAGTTGGACACCCGAACCTCCACTGGAGCTGAGAATGAACAGTAAAGCGGCCAAAACCATCCGGATCCTTTTAAAAACCTCATTCTTTTTTGTTTTGATTGCGGCAGGCGCTGCTTTGTTTTTTCATTTTGTCCAGAACCGGCCCGAAGTCAAAAAGCAGCGGAAAAGGGATGTACAGCCGGTCTATGTGGAGACCCGGCCGATCGAAAAAACCGACGCGTCCCTGAAGGTCAGCGCCATGGGAACCGTATCCCCGAAAAGGGAAATCAATCTAAAACCTTCGGTTTCCGGAACCGTCACCAGCGTCAGCGAACATTTCCATCCGGGCGGTATCGTCCGGAAAGGAGACCTTCTCGTCACCATCGAACAGACTGATTACAGGATCGCCGTCAAAAAGGCCCAAGCCGCCCTTCAACAGGCAAAAGCCGATCTTGAGCAGGAACGGGGGCAACAGGAAAGCGCCCGAAAGGAACTTGAATACTATGAGAAATCCGGCATGGACCGGGTGGCGGATAAGGCCCTTGTATTGAGAAAACCCCAGCTGGAAAAGGCAAAAGCCCGGGTGGCCTCCGCACAAGCCGATCTCGAACAGGCGAAAACCGATCTTTCCAGGACCAGGATCAAGGCGCCGTTCAACGCAATCATCACACAAACCTCCGTCAACCTGGGATCTTATGTTTCCTCCCAGCAGGAGCTTGCAACCCTGTACGGCACGGAGACCTACCGGATCAAGGCGTCGGTGCCGCCGGACAAACTGGATGCACTGGAACGATCAGGCAGGGACCGACCCAAGGCCGTGATCACCTCCCAGACCCGCAATTTTCAATGGACGGGCCGGGTCAAAGGCCCCACCGGCCGAACCCTTGAAAACTCCCGGATGGCCGAAATCCTGGTGGAGGTGGACGACCCGCTGGGACTTGAAACAGGCGATCCCGCCCTGCTTTCCGACGAGTATGTCAGTCTTGAAATCCTGGCGGGCGAGCGGCGGGACGTCATTGCCGTGGGACGAAAGCATATCCGGGACAACCGGTCCGTATGGATCCTCAAGGACGGGCGCCTGGACATCCGGCGGATCGAGCCGTTCTGGAAAAACAGGGAAAACGTCCTGATCGACAAAGGAGTTTCTCCCGGTGAACATTTGATCACATCGGACATTTCCATCCCGGTACAGGGTATGCCTCTCAAGCGCAAACCGTCAGGAAACGGCGGAACTCTGCTCCCGGATTCTCCTGAAAACCGGAAAAGCGGAAACACACAAGAATGAGCGAGCCCCGGTACAAAGGTCCGCTTTCCTGGATGGCCGGAAATTCGGTGGCGGCCAACCTGCTCATGCTGATCCTCCTTGTAGGCGGTGTGATTTCCGCGCTGAATATCAAGCAGGAAGTGTTTCCCGAATTTTCAACCGATACCGTATCCATTTCGGTTTCCTACCCCGGTGCAAGCCCGGAGGAAATTGAAAAAGGGGTGATCCTGCCCATTGAAGAAGCGGTGGAGGGTCTTGAAGGAATCGACGGCATCAGCTCCACTGCATCGGAAGGGTTCGGAACCGTTCGGGTGGAAGCGCTGGAATCAACGGATATCGTGAAGCTCTGGCAGGAAATCGAAACCGAGGTCAACCGGATCGACACGTTTCCCGATGATGCGGAGGAGCCGAAAGCGCAGATCATGGACCGCAAAAGAGAGGTGATCAACTATGTCCTGTACGGGTCGGATGATCAAACGGTTCTCACGGATACGGCGGAACGGATCAAGGATGAGTTCCTGGAATCCGAGCACATCACCCAGGTGGGGTTTTCCGGGGTCAATCAGCGGGAAGTGCGGATCGAAATCCCCCGGGAAAATCTCAGGAAATACGGGCTGACCCTTGAATCCGCTGCCTCTGAAATCCGGAACGCCTCCATGGATGTGGGTGCCGGAAATCTGGAAACGGCAGGGGGAGACATCCTGGTACGGGTCAAGGACCTCAAGGAAAAGGCGGATCAATACCGGGACCTTGCCGTGATCACCGAAACCGGCGGCGGCCGGGTGACCCTGGGCGACATCGGCACCGTGGCCGAAGGGTTCGAGGACGGCGGGGTCAAGGCGTCGTTCAACGGTGAGAGGGCCTTGATGATCGATATCTACCGGGTGGGCGACCAGACCCCGGTACAGGTGGCAAAAGCGGCAAAAAAAACCGCCGCACGTCTTAACAGTGAACTTCCCGGCGAATTGAGGCTGTCCGTGGTCCGGGACCGATCGGATATCTTCGGCCAGCGGGCCGGACTGCTTCTGAAAAACGCCTACCTGGGCCTTTCCCTGGTTTTTCTCCTTCTGGCCGTATTCCTTGAAATCCGGCTCGCCTTCTGGGTGAGCCTCGGCATCCCGATCTCGTTTCTCGGTGCGTTTCTCATATTTCCGTTAACCGGCTTTACCATCAACATGGTCACCATGTTCGCGTTCATCGTCACACTGGGGATCGTGGTGGATGACGCCATCGTAGTTGGGGAAAACGTGTACTACAACCGACGGCATGGCCTTTCTTTTTTCGAGTCCGCCGTACTCGGTACCAGAGAAGTGGCCATGCCGGTCACATTCAGTGTGATAACAAACATAGTGGCCTTCCTGCCGCTGTTTTTCGTGCCCGGTGTCATGGGAAAAATCTTTAAATTCATACCGGTGGTGGTGACCTGTGTCTTTTTTATCTCTCTTGTGGAAAGTCTTTTCATCCTGCCGGCCCATCTCGCCCACCAGAAAAAGGCAAAAAGAACCGGAATTCTATCGCTACTTCTCCGGCTTCAGGGAAAATTCAGCCGCAAATTCGAATCCTTTGTCAGCCGTATCTACGGGCCGTTTGTCCGGTTCGCCCTGAACAACCGGTATATCGTAATCGCCCTGTCCGTTGCCGTTTTGACGGCTGCGGCCGGATACGTCAAATCCGGGCGGATGGGCATGACATTGTTTCCGTCGGTGGAATCGGACTATGCGTATGCAAGCGCCGTTCTTCCGGTGGGGACATCGGATGAAAGCATGCAGAAGGTGGAGACGATCCTCACTGAAGCCGCCCGACGGGTCATCGATGAAAACGGGCAGGACGAACTTGCCAGGGGGATTTTTTCCCTTGTCAAGGACAACGAGATCAGCATGCGGGCATTTCTTACCCCGGCCGGCCAAAGACCGCTCAGCACGGCTGCGTTTTCCGACCTTTGGCGCAAATATACCGGAAACATTGTCGGCCTTGAATCGATTTCGTTCGAGTCCGACCGGGGCGGGCCGGGAGGCGGCAAAGGCCTCACCGTACGGCTGAGTCACCCGGACAAGGAGGTTCTTGAAAAGGCGGGGGAGGAACTTGCCGACCGGCTGGCCGAATATGACGGGGTATCGGACGTGGATGACGGGTCCGCCAAAGGCAAGCGGCAGATCGATCTCAGGATTCTGCCTGCCGGGAACCGCATGGGGCTGACATCCCGGGAAATCGGCAGACAGGTCAGGAATGCCCTGCACGGGATCGAAGCCCTCTCTTTCCTGCGCAGGAATAACGAAATCGAAGTCGTTGTCAGCCTCACACAAGAGGAACGGAGCAGGGAGGCCACCCTTGAGAACCTCGTGCTCAACGCCCCTCAAGGGGAAATTCTGCTCAGGGACGCGGCCTCCATCTCGTATTCCAGGGCATTTACGTCCATCAACAGAGAAGAGGGCAAGCGGGTGGTGTCAGTGACAGCCAATGTCACGCCGAGGCCCAAAGCGGAAATCGTGATGAACCAGCTGAAACAGACCCTCCTGCCGGAACTTGCCCGGATATATCCGTCGTTGACCTTCAGTTTCGAGGGGCGCCAGGCCGAAATCCGGGACAGTGTGGCAAGCCTGGTCAAAGGACTTTTGTTCGCCCTGCTGGTTATTTATTCCCTGCTTTCGATTCCGTTTCGAAGCTATTTTCAGCCGCTGATCATCATGTGCGCCATCCCTTTCGGTATTATCGGCGCCATGGCCGGCCACCTGATCATGGGGTATTCCCTGAGCGTGATGAGCCTTTTCGGGGTCGTGGCGCTCTCCGGGGTGGTGGTGAACGATTCCCTGGTCCTGATCAACCTGACCAACACAAAAGTCAGGCAGGGGGAGACGGTCAGGAAGGCGGTCCGGTATGCAGCCATGCAGCGGTTCCGGCCGATCCTGCTCACCACGCTCACCACGTTCGGCGGCCTTATGCCGATGATCCTGGAAACCTCCAGGCAGGCGAGATTTCTCATCCCGATGGCAATCTCGCTGGGGTTCGGCATCGTGTTCGCCACATTCATCACCCTTGTGATGGTACCCTGCTTTTACCTTCTGACCGAGGACGTCAGGAAGGTTTCCACTTTATTGTTTCCAAAAGACGAAGACTTTTCCGGCCTGGACTGATCCGGCATTTTCAAAAAGAGTTTTTTTAAAAAAAAATAGTTTACACCGTATTATTCCGTGGTAAAAAAGAAAAGACATGTATGGATCAATCACCATAAAAAGTCGGTCCGATCCATACCGGCTGATTTTTAACCTTACTTCATCCCGGAGGTTTCATCCATGACAAACACGATCGCAGATTTTTGGGCAAACCACTCCGAAATGATCCTGGGCATCGGATACAAAGGCGTTCTCGCCGTTGTGGTACTGGCGGCAAGTTATTTTGTCGTAAAAGCCCTTCACCGCTCCATTGAAAGGGCAAACCAGCAAAAAGAACGACTGGATCCTACACTGGTGCCGATTCTCCGTACCACTGCCTCCGTGGCGATTTATGCCGTCTGCCTGGTCATCGTCCTGGACATCTTCGGCGTGAACACCACCAGCATCATCGCTCTTCTGGGTGCGGCAGGCATTGCAGTAGCCTTTGCCCTGAAAGACACACTGAGCAACATTGCAGCCGGAATAATGCTTTTGATCCTCAGGCCTTTCCGGAAAGATCACTTCATCGAATGCGGCTCCGTAACCGGCACAGTCAAGGAAATACGACTGTTTACCACCATACTCGAAACAATCGACGGGCTCTACATTTCCGCACCCAACAGCACGTTGTGGGCCGAGCCTGTCAAAAACTACACCATGAACGGAAAACGGCGCATGGACCAGGTGATCGGTATATCCTATTCAGACTCCATTGACCGGGCCTTTGAGGTGTTCCGGGAGATCATCAACAACGAGCCCCGGTTCCTGTCCGATCCCGAACCCCAGATGATGGTCCGGTCGCTGGGGGACAGCTCGGTGAACCTTACACTGCGGGCCTGGCTGATCAACGATGACTACTGGACGGCATACTGGGAACTGAACAAGCGGATCAAGGAAAACATAGAGGCCGCCGGCCTGACCATCCCCTTTCCCCAGCGGGATGTCCACATGTACGATCATACTGGATAGTTATTAGGTATTGGGTATTAGGTATTGGGTGTAAGCTGATATCTAACCGCTAACGCCTGATACCTGATATCTATCAAAGCCTTCCCCCCGCCTTGATCATGAGGTACTCGTTCACCAGGGCGGACGGCAGAGCGCGGGCCGTATGATCGAGGGTCATTATACCCTGGTGGCGGAAGACCCTGTGGATGCGGCGCCGGTTTTCAAGATACCCGTGAACCGCGCTGAATTGAAGCGCTTGCTTGAAATCCGTCACCCCTTTTGCCATGGTATCGTCGAGGATTTCCTCCCGGATGTCGGCAAGGACGGTCAGATGCTTCTTCTTGAGCGTCCGGACCGCCGCCAGAAGATTCTCGTAATCCTCATCCCGGGTGCCGGTCAGCACCACCACCAGTGAGCGCCTTTTTTGAAGCGTCATAAGCCGGGACGCCGCCTCCGTGTAATCCGGGGCTTCAGCAGAGGACTGAATATCGTATACCTGGTTGAGTATCCGGCGGACCGTATCCCTTCCCTTCCTCGGAGGAAACCACCTTTCCTCTCCGGCAAAGGTCATGAAACCGACGGCGTCATCCTGCAGCGATGCCACGTAGGCGAGCAGCAACGATGCGTTGAGCACCCGGTCCAGGTGGGAACGCCCGTTATCCTCGTGGCGCATCCGCCTGCCGCAGTCGAGCATGAACACCACCTGCTGGTCTTTTTCGTCCTGGTATTCCTTGGAGATGAGTCTTCGGTACTTGGATGTGGCGTTCCAGTGGATCTGCCGCAGACCGTCGCCTGACCGGTACTCCCGGAGCTGATGGAAATCACTGCCCTCTCCCCTTCTCTGTTTCCTGCGGATCCCGAGCCGGCTGAGCCGGTTGTCCGTGGCCAGAATGGAATATCTTTTGATTTCATTGAAATCGGGCAGAACCTTTACCGTATCCGTATGCGGGATGAAAACCTTTTTCAGCCACAAACGCATGGGAGACTGCACCACAAGATCGATGCCGGCGAATGTCATGTTCCCCCTGCTCGACGGCCTGATTTGATAGGGGGAACGCGCCGTCATCCGGGCGGGGACGGTCAAATCCACGGGCTGGTTGTGCGTCTCGAACCCTGCCGGGCAATGATCATGAACCCGCAAGCGGATCACCCGGTTTTCCCGGTTTTCGAATTCAAGCGAAACTTCGGTCCAGGCATCCAGGGCCATACTGTACCGGACCTTCCGGCTCACCCCCGGCGGGGGTTCCCCGGCGGCCCGGATGCCGTCCAAAACCGCCAGACCGGCACAAACAGCCGCCGTCCCCTTGAACAGCAAAAGCAGGCCTTGGGAAAACACCGCCGCAAGAGCGAACAGGCAGAGAAAACCGGCAATCAGAACCGTATACCCGGATGGTCTCATTGCCGCGGCGCTTTAACGCTTAAAAGGACATCATCCAGGACTTCGTCCACCCGGTATCCCTCGATTTCGAGATCCGGCGTGAGCTTGATCCGGTGGCGCAGCACCCCCGGTGCGATCGCCTTCACATCATCCGGGGTCACGAAGAACCTGCCTTCCATTAGAGCGCCGGCCCGGGCCGCGCGCAACAGCGCGATACTGCCCCTCGGCCCCGCCCCGATCTCGATGCCGCTGGCCTCCCGGGTGGCCCGCACGATATCCACGGCATACTCGATGATCCTCTCATCCGTGGTAAGAGATGCAGCCGCCTTCTGAAGATTGACCACGTCAGCCTTTCCAAGCACCCGCCGCACCGCGGACACATCCAGCAGGTCCCCGACGGACCCTGCCGTGATCCGCCGGGTGATTGATTTTTCATCCTCCGCTTTCGGGTACTCCATGTAAATTTTCAGAAGAAACCGGTCCAGCTGTGCCTGTGGCAGCGGATAAGTCCCTTCCTGTTCGATGGGATTCTGGGTGGCCAGAACGAAAAACGGACTCTCCAGGGGATAGGATTTCCCC
>JAIPEK010000034.1 GCA_021737205.1 Desulfarculaceae bacterium | reverse complement strand
GTCAGCTTCCCGGCCAGCAGCGGAATAATGGTCACGGACACAACAAAAGAGGAGATCAACGCAAGGGACAGAACCACCGTCAAAGGGCGGAGGATTTTCTCGGAGTAGCCTCCGGCAAACATGATCGGCAAAAGCACGGCAAGGGTGGTGACGGTGCCCCCGAAATCCGAGAGAAAAATCTCCCGTGTACCGTCAACCGAAGCCCGGAACGGGGTTTTGTCCGGAAACCGGGCATGCTTTTCAATGTTTTCAATGACAACGATGGCATCATCCACCAGAAGTCCCACTGCCAGAATCACGGCCGTCATGGTGACGATGTTCAGTTCGTACCCGGTCAGTTTCATCCCGGCAAAGGTTAAAAGAAAAGTAAACGGTATGGAAACCGCAGCCAGAACAGTCATGCGGGTTTGGGCCAGCATCAGAAATATCACTGCCACGGTCAGCACCACTGCATCCCTCAGGGAGCCGATCAGGTTGTTCACCGAGGTCCGAATCAGCTCTCCCTGTGTATCGGCCATTTCAAAATTCAGGTTTTCGAACTGCTTTCCGATCTTTGGCAGATTCTTTTCCAGTGCCGCCAGCGTGGTGGTTACATGGCCGTTTTCCGGTCTCAGGATATTGAGCCCCACAGCAGGCCGCCCGTTTCCGTGATAAAAAGAGAGCCGCTCTTGGTGCCGGATTCCGATCTTAGCGATATCCTCCAGATGAACCAGACTTCCGCTGTTCATTCCGATCACGATACGGCCGAGTTCATGGCGGAAATCCCGCTCCTCTGCGATCCGGATCAATATCCTGTCCCGGTCCCGGGTCAAGGTTCCCACCGGGATGTTCCGGTTGAACGCGTAAACCGAAGACAGGACCTGATCCTGTGAAATGCCGTATGAGGCCATCACGTCCCTGTCCAGGGCGACTTCCACCTCCGGGCGATACCCGCCGAAGACTTCCACATCCGCGATACCCGGTACCCGCAGAAATGCCTCCAGCACTTCATTGTCACAGAGCTGTCTTGTGCGGGTCAAATCAAGGCCGGAGCCTTGGGCCGGGGTAACGGCAAGGGTCTGGACCGGCTGAACCGCCTCACTGATCCGGAAAACCCGGGGCGGCTGCATATCGGAAGGAAGCGATGCCCTGATTTTGTTCAGGGCGGTGTTCACGGCGGTTACAGCCGCATCAAGAGTTTTCTCGTATTCGAACTCCACGGAAACGGCAGCGGTTTCATCCCTCACCGACGAACTGACCGTGCGGACAAGCTCCAGGCCTGCCAGCTCCTTTTCAACCGGCCGGGAGATGTTATCCGCCATATCCCGGGCGGAAGCGCCCTTCTGGATAAAAAGAACGGAAACCTTTGGATAGTTGGTGTCGGGAAAAAGATTCAAAGGAAGGCTTTTAAAACTGATAAATCCGAACACGGCCCCCAGAAGAATTACAGCCGTGATGCCGTGGGGGTTTTTTAAATATTTTTCAATCCGGTTCATTCTTTCCTTTCATTACCGGTGTAGACCGGTTCTCCGTCACTGAGCCCGAGGAGCATGGATTCCCTTGCCTTGACCACCACATCTTTATGGCGTAACGGGCCGCTTATCACGGCGTTTCCGTTGCTCCGCCCCAGAACCGTGACCCGGTGTTTCACCGCCCTGCTCTTTTTATCCACGCTGAAAATCCAGGCGTGATCCCCGTCATCCAGTATGGACGACATCGGGACGATAAGCCCGCTGATCCGGGTGTACTGAATATCCACCCCCGCCACGGACCCGGAGGCAAGACCGAACGGGGCGCTGTCAACCCTTGCTTCCGCCGTGGACAGGTTGCCCTTGTGAACCGCCGGATGAATCCGGGTGATTTCCGTTTTGACCTGCCGATCTTCATTTGTCAGGATCACCCGATCCCCGGGCTGCACATGCCGCCGGAATTTGTGGGGGATATCCACCAGGATTTTGTATCCGTGCGACGGGCTTTCAAGCCTGTACACGGGCTGCCCTTCTTTTACAAGATCCCCTGCATCAACAAACCGTTCGGAAATCACGCCGCCGAAAGGGGCTGAAATGTGTATGAAATTTCGAGACACGAGAGCGGACTCGGATTCGGCCCGGAGCTGCTCGACCCGTGCTTTGGCAATCCTGTACATCCGTTTTGCCTCGTCGAGCTTGTCTTCTGAAAGATGTCCTTTGTCAAAAAGCGTTTGCCGCCTTTCAAGCTCCTTTTTCCTGAGGGCGGATTCATCCCGGGCCCCTTTGAGAGCAGCAATCGCGGACTCGCTCTTTTTCACGACAAGGGGATCCTTGATCCGGGCGATCGACTCTCCCTTCCGCACCCGGTCCCCCACATCCCTGGGTACGGCTTCCAGATATCCCCGGGCACGGAAAGCGATATCCGCAACCCTGACAGGCTCTATCACACCCAGAAAATGCCTGGAAAGAGGTATCTCCCCTTCCCGGACCACTGCGGTCTCCACCGCTTCGGGCCGCTCCGCAGGCGGCTTCATCCGTGCTATTTCCTGTTTTCGGGTATGAATGAGTTTTTTTGCCCCCGCAACCAGGCCTGCAGCCACTATCAGAAATATCAAAATTTTGACGAATCTCTTCATAACATTGTCCTTCATTCAATTGGTTGCCCGATTGTATACCCGGAACTCCGGCAGTGTATTTGATATGAATCAAGTGAAAAAGAATGGAGTGACCGACAAAAAATTCGGGGGCCAAATTCCAATCAGTAGAACGGCCTGGAAACCAGCTTGAATGAACGGAAATTTCATGCTATTGCCCTGCCTTTGCGAAAGTGTGGATTGAAACCTCCTGTGTTTTTCGGTATAATTCAAAGCCAGTGGTGTCACTTTCCATGCAGGAGTATGGTAGCCGTTCACGGCTTGAAACTTGAAATTGGAAAGTAGAAATTGGGGAAAAGGGTAAGGTCGGACATGAAGGCCAAATTTCCAATTTCCAATTTCAACGTTCCGTGAACGCCTACAACGAATGGAACAAAATCAATCATAGGTACAAGGATAAAACAAGTCCGCGATTTGCGCGGAATGACAAAAACAGCTTCGCCCAGACGCATGGCAAAAATAAGGAGGTGGATAATGGACCCGATTGGGGAGCTTAAAAATGAACACCGGGGCGTGGAAACCATGCTCGGGATCCTTGAAAATGTGGCTGCAAGATACGCACAGGACCTGAACGTTGAGGCCAAAGACCTGGATGCAATGCTTGAATTTTTAAACGTATTTGTGGACCAATGCCATCACGGAAAAGAGGAGGAATTTTTATTTCCCGCACTGGAGGCCGCAGGTGTACCCAAAGACCAGGGACCGATAGGGGAGATGCTGCAGGAGCATCAACAGGGGCGCAGGCTTGTTGCAAAGCTCAGGGAGGCCTCGGAAAAACTGGCATCCGGCGACAGCTCAGCCGGGAAAACAATAGCAAAAACTGTCCCGGATTACGTTGATTTACTGAACCGGCACATTGAAAAAGAAGAAAGCATACTGTTTCAGATGGCAGACAACATGCTGGATTCGGAAAAAAAGCATGAGCTTTGGGAAGCATTTGAAGAACTTGAAAAAGAGCGCATCGGTCCGGGCAGGCACGAGGCGTTTCACCAGCTGCTGGACAGGCTGCAACAGACCTATGGCGGATGATGCCGCACGGATGTCCTTTACCCTGAACAAGAGGGCGGTGAGCAGAGGATAGAGAGTAGTGGGTAGAGGGGAGAGGGTCTAGACGGAAAAGGATTGCCACAACTCGATCCGGTGGCCTTCCGGGTCAAAGAGATAAAATACGTATGCATTCCACGGATGGGTTTTGATTTGGGTGGGGTTGAGACCCTTTTGACAGGCGGTTTGCCGGGCGATTTCAATATCCGAAACCTGCAGGGCAATCGTAATTCCTTTTTTTTGCGGGCTTTTTACCCCGGATCTTTTTTCATCTGCTATACTCAGCCTCGAGGTTTCCGTCAGACAGAATTCAATAAACCAGTCACAGGAAAAATTCACCGGCAGGCCCAGAAAGTTGCGGTAGTAATCCGCGGTTTTTTCCCAGTTTCTGCAGTAAAGAATTGTATTTGCAGTTACTGTTTCTGTTTCCAGCATGGAACCTTATCCTTTGTTTTTCAGTACCACGACTGTCACATTGTCGCGCCCGCCCGCCCCAATCGCGTGGTCTACAAGATTTTGTGCAGCCTGGTCACATGTGCGGGCTTGATCACACACCTGTTGTGTTTTCCAATCCGGTACATGGCGGTTCAGGCCGTCCGTGGCCAGGATCAGCATATCTTCGGGACCGAGAAAAAACTTCCCGCTGTCCGGCTCAAGGTCCCTGCAGCCGATGCACTGATCCAGCACCTTTTCGGAATAATGGCCCCGCGATTCTTTCGGGCTCAGCTCTCCCTCCCGTATCAGGAACCGGGCAAGGGTCTGATCCTGTGTAATTTGCCTGAATTGCCGGTTTTGAATATGGTAGAGGCGGCTGTCCCCTGAATGGACCCAGTGGACGGTCCTGTCTTCCACCACCACAGCAGTCAGGGTTGTGGCCATTCCTTCCAGAATTCCGGTTCGATCCGCCTCCAGGGCGACATCCCGGTCCATTGTCTCAAAGAAAGCCTGCATCTTTGAAACCGTGCTTTGATCACGGCCAATGGCCAGCCTTTCGGCACAATCCATGACGTATTCGGATGCGGTCTGTCCGCCGGGCTCACCGCCCAGCCCGTCCGCCACCAGGATCAGAAGTCTTCCGCCATTCACTTGCCGGACAAGATACCGGTCCTGGTTGGTTTTTCTTTTCAGCCCGATATCCGTTTTTGCGGCGATATTCATTCCGGATATGCGGTACACATCCTCTCTTTTTTTCCAGAACCTGCATTGTTCCGAAGTGACCACAGGTATCATCTGTTTTGAATCCGGGTCCTTCCGCCCAGCCGGTTTGTGATTTTCCGGGTGAACTCCTCGAGCAGAGCGCAGAACTCTTTTTCTTTTTCAGGGGCGATTTCAAAGATCACCGTATGTGCATTTTTCTCTTCTCTCCCGCCGGACCCGTTCTTCAGACCGGACATACTTTCCTTGAGCCACTCCTTTGCCCGGCCCGGAGTTTGAAAGCGTTCTTCCGGATTTTTACGGCACGCCTTTTCCATAAAACAGCGGATCCTTTCAGGAACCTTGTCAACAAAGTCTGCCGGATCCGGGAAACTCTCTTCGCGGATCGTTCTCATCAGTTCGGTCATGTCTTTTTCCGCAAAAGGCAGCCTGCCTGTCACCATCTGAAAAGCGGTCACGCCCAGAGAATATATATCGCTCCTGAAATCCGCAGGTTCTCCGTCAATAAGTTCCGGTGCCAGGTAATAAAAATTCCCTCCCATGTGAAAATCATCCGTGCCTTCCGGGCAGGCAAGGCCGAAATCGATAAGCTTGATCCGATCATCCTGCGAGACAATCACGTTGGAGGGGTTGATGTCCCTGTGAACCAGCCCTTTGCCTCCTGCATAATCCATTGCTGACAGAATCTGCCGAAGATAGGTTTCGGCAAGGTCCGGCGGGATCGCCTTCAACCGTTTGATCATCCGGTCCAGGGATTCTCCGGGCAGATATTCGTATACAATAAACAGGGTTTTATACCTGGACTCGATATCAAACACATGGATAATATTTTCATGATCCAGTCCTGCGATCACCTTGGCTTCGTTTTCAAAATTTTCCATGAACTCGTGGCGCATGGACAAATGATGGCGCATCATTTTAACTGCCACAGGCCTGCCGAGTTCAAAATGCACCCCTTTGTATACAATACTGTATCCGCCTGAACCGATGATGTCCGTAATCATGTATTTGCCGATAATCCGGTTGGCAATCGGGCCTTTTCGATCAAAGCGGTCTGCCACGATTTCGGTGAGAAATTCGAACAGGTCGGGATCTTTCTCCGGGATCCGCTCGAAGTCCTGTTTTTGGAGACACCATACTTCCATGTCGGTCTCGCTCTCCACATGATATCCCATGGGCTCTCCCGTTACAAGGGATATCATGCCCACGACATCCCCTTCTCCCCTGTGGCCCACCGGATACACCGCGCCCTGTTTTTCAACCAGCTCCATGCACGCGCCCCGCTGAATAATATACGCGGTTTCAGCCGTTTCCCCCTGAAAGATGAAGCGCTCCCCCTGCTTGATACGTTTTCTCACAAGATTATTCATCAACGAAAACTGCGAGCCGGGCTGAACAAAACGCAAAAATTTGGTCCGTATATTCATGCTGCCTTCTTCGGCCCGGACCTTTTTATAAAAAATACATTTCAGGCAGGACTTTCTTTTTTCGGCAAAGCTTTCCTGGATCGCTCCGCCGCACATGGTCCCGGCCACGGCCCAGCAGAACCTTCCGGCGCACCTGCCGGAGTTCACCCCGTCATTTGATGTATCCAGTGCCGCAGGACAGACCCCGGACTCTGTCACATTCGCACCCCCGGGCTCTTTTCCGCACTTCATGTACTCCCAGCAGTTATCCTTTTCAGTCATCCGATTTACCTTTTGTGAGTATATCTTCAAGCTCGATTATGATTTTCCGGTTCTCCTCCGACACTGACCCTTGTAAATCGAGCCGGGCCTCTTCAGCGGCAAACTGGTCTGAAAGCGAGTCTTTCTCTTCATCCGTGAGCGAACGGTCCGCCATGGGAAAGAAAACCGTATTTTCCAGATAAATATGGCGGCGCAGCAGGGAAACATAAACGGAAAGATTTTCCAGAAGAAAGGTTACGGTCATCTCATCGTATTTCCGGTCCGTTTTGAGAACATTTTCGATTTCTGTCACACACTGGCTGCAGCGTTCATGCTGGTACCTCAACGTACCCATGACCGCATCCAGCCTTCCCTCTTTTTTATGAGCCAGAAGTCCGAACAGCAGGAATTCTTCTTTATAATGATGGAACCGGTCCGCAAAATCATGACAGAACCGCATGGCTTTTTCATAAAATTCGGATGAGACGATCACGCCTTTTTCAAGATAATCCCTGGACCGGGCCAGCAGATCAACAGTCTGAAGAATCAGATAATGCTCTTTTTTTAAAATCTGTATCACCGTCATTGTGACCTCCTTCCGGTTTGAATTTACATCCAGAATTCTGGATATCGCCTGGATTCCGCCAGATTGTTCACGGCCAGGGCGACCACAAGCATGATCAACGCCCCTGCCCCGACCGGGATAACTGCATACAAAAACCCGAGGTTATGAATTTTTTCACTCCCGATCACCGCGATAAGTGCTGTGGCTCCTCCGGGAGGATGAAGGGTCCGGGTGGCATGCATGACACCGATGGCAGTGGCAACTGCGAAAGCGGAAGCGAACCAGGGAGAAAACAAGAACAGCTTGAAAGAGAGCACACCAACGACTGCAGAGAGTATATGACCGCCCAGAAGATTTCTCGGCTGGGCCAGTGGGCTTCTGACAGCCCCGTAGATCAGAACCGCGGAAGCCCCGAAAGAGCCGATGATATACACAAAATCTTGGTCCGGAAACAACGTGTAATTCATCAAAGCCACTGGGGCGATTCCCAGAAACGCACCGAGCCATGACCAGAGAATTTCAGAAAATTTCACTCTCGGAGGCCCCTGGCCTCCGCCGCTCATTTTTTTTACATATTCCCGCAATATCCGCCTCCTTTTTTTCTCTCCGAAATCAGCACATCGCCTGAACCAGGTCCGACCTTGCAATGATTCCGATCAATATGTTCTGCTCGTCCACCACCGGCACCCGGTTGATGTTGTATTGATCCATGGTGTTGGCCACTTCAAGAACCGGGGTTTCCTTCAACACCGTCACAGGCGGGAACGACATCATATCAGAGGCATTCTTTGTTTTTAGATCCGAGGCGGCACATCCTCTGCTCTCCATGCACTGAAGGATCACCCGCATAAACGATACCTCGTTGTCCTTGTTCATCCGCTTTAAAAAATCCTTTTCCGAGATTACGCCGACAACGGTGAAGTCCTCCTCAACAACAGGCAGGCCTGAAATGTCGTGATCTGCAAGTTTCTCTGCAATCTCTGAAAGCTTTGCATTTTTGAACACGGACACCACCTTACCGGTCATGACATGTTCCGCTCGAATGGCGGTTTTCAAGCGATTTAACGCATGCTCGAACGCTGCCCGGTAAACCAGCATAAAGTCCGAAGGTGTAATATCCAGGTAGCCGGGAATTTCCTTCATGGCATGGATAATATCGTCATTTGTTAATGAATGAATGTATTCATCCAGTTGACTGAAATTCATTTGCCCTCCTGTTTTTGATAACCTTGGAGATCTCCTTGTTATATAAAGTGTAGTTAATGATGCCACACAAATCCTTGACATAGATCAACTTTTACGTAAAAGGAGGCAGTTTCTCCGAGACATCACGCCCCCGGACTTCGAGCGACTCGAAGTCCGGGTCAAGCGCGGCGTCGGTATGGCACTGCTGATGCCGGGAAGATGGCACGGACTCATAAAATTTTATGCGGTTGCCCTGATCGTCACAATGCCTGTTAAACCTGTGTGACTGCCTGTTGGAGGATTACCGGTTGGGATGTGTTTTTTGATGGAAGTCCGCTGGTTCAGGCCCATGGGCCGGGTGCCGTCCAGTTTGTGGGACTTTGTCTGCCGGAAGAAAAGGCTGCGACAATGGGTGATATAAAGCTGTCCACCGAAGCCGCGATTTCTTCGAATGCAATCGGAACGTGTTCCTGCCCAAGCCTTTTCCTGAACGCCGCCCATTGGGTTTGTTTGGCCTTGATGAAAGGCTCGGTGAATGCATCTATTTCAGCGGGCAGCTCCGTGCTGCGACGTTCAAAAGTCAGGCGAATGGCATCGGTCAGTCTTGGACCGTCAAAATCGAACTGTCGGGACAACAACCAAATGTCATAGAAATCCTTCATCCGGCTGTTCAGCATGCCCAACTTAACCATCGCTTCGAACTTTTCGGCTATAGAGCTTTCGCGGCTGTAGCAAAGCAACCTTGGTGCCGGGTAATTCAGCATGGTCGGAAGGTCCGATTTTTCCGGCTTCGGATAAACGATGTCACCAAAGCCGATGTCAATCTGCATATTGATTTTCGCTGAGCCTAATGCGCCCGGGAATCGAATCCTGATCCCTTCGTAATCCGCGTCTTCGGTGATCCGTTCGGCCTGAATTAAAGCAGGATCGAAGGCGAGACCGTCCGTTTCCACATCCACAGTCAATATGTCTTGGACTTGTGCGACTATATCAACCTCCTGATTGCTCGTTATTCCCATCATATCAATGTCCATGGTCGGACGGAGTTCCGGAGAGCGCCAAACTCTCAGCATCAGAGCTCCTTTGAGAATGAATCGGTCGACGTGCACAGATTGCGACAGCCGGTATAGGAATCGCTCCATGGCATAGTATTGAAGCAACTCGTTGAATGGACGTCGGTCACTTTTGGCACGATTGAGAAGGCGTTGCCGGACAGAGGCGGGTATGTTCTTGGGAGTCGTCATACCGTCGCCTCCAGATACGGTCGCATCACCTTTTCGACCCGACAGATCCTGGCGTATCCGAGCAGTTCGCCGAGGTTGAACTTCTTTCGTGTCTTATAGAGTTTCAGTGCTTCCAGGACCACGTCCATTCCGATTTTGTTGCGGAATTTGAAGCAGTCGGCCAGGGTTTTCTCGGGGCTGTAGACCTTGACGGGCACCCCATCAATCGGATGCTCTTCAATGCCATATTTGTATGCTTCAATCGAGAATCTGTGGGCCTGTATGGGGGGATGATCGAGCGAAGGTATTCGTGAGCCTCTTGACACCGCCGCAAAAACAACATGCGGAATCTGGGTCGTGATATTATGGTAGGCCAGTGCGGATACAAGACAGATGACGGCGTTTGGGAAGCGAAGGCTGACCGTCACCAGATCGGGATTGCTGATCGGAGGCAGGTCCACCAGTCGATAAATACCTCTGCTCACCTGTTCGATGACGCCCTTATCTCTGAGCGAGTAGAGCATGTAGCGGGTGATGCCCTGCTCAATAGCCTCACTCATTCGAAGCTGGCCGCCATGCTTTCGGAAGATTTCTTCAGGTCGTTCTTTCATTTCGAGCTCCAGACATACTGTTACCACTTGTTTTTAAGTGGTAACAGTATGTCTGATTCCCGCCGAAAAAGCAAGGGGAATTCTGAAGATCATATGAACACCGGCTCCGTGACCAGGGACGACAGAGAAACGGTCTCCTCGCACACCATAGCGAGATTGGCCTGTTCCCCATGCAAGCCAAAGCGGTTGAACGTGAACAATCGTTGAAAGATCAAATCCAGGTGTTGGAAGGACAAATGAGGGATTTGAAACACAAGAAATTGATACAGATCAATTTCAGTTCAGTTCGACTCATGTATAAAAAAGAGCATGAACAAAAAACAAGCAAGACATAAACGGCTGAAGGATCAGTCCGGGATAAGAGTCGGAATACAAATCACATTTTTGCTGCTCGTGATTTGTATTGGAATTCAATTTTACCTGTTTGTTTCCTCTATTGAATCAGGAGCCCTGCCGGAAGTCAAAAGGCCTCCGGGAGTGGAGGCTTTTCTTCCTATCAGTGCGCTGGTAAGTGCAAAGCATTTTTTGTATACCGGTACCATCAACAACGTCCATCCCGCCGGGCTGGTTCTTTTTTTCATTATATGTTTTACTGCTCTGATCGCCAAAAGAGGATTCTGCAGCTGGGTCTGTCCGATCGGTCTTTTGACCGAACATGTAAACAAACTGCACTGCAAAATTTTTAACAGGCGCCTTTCACCTCCTTCATGGATTGATTATCCGATGCGGAGCGTAAAATATCTCCTGGCAGGATTTTTCATTTATCAGATTGTTTTCCGAATGCCCGTCCAAAGTATCGAACGCTTCATTCAAAGCCCTTACAACAGGTTCGCCGATATCAAAATGTTTTCCTTTTTTACGGATATGTCTTCTACAGCCTTCATGGTTTTGTTGTTCCTGGCTGTTCTTTCAATTCTCATCCACAACTTCTGGTGCAGATATCTCTGTCCCTACGGAGCCCTGCTCGGCGTTATCAGCTTTGCAAGCGCCGGCAGAATCAAACGTAATCCCGCCCGCTGCCTGGACTGCGGCAAATGTGAAAAGCAATGCCCGGGATTAATCAAGATAAGACGGAAAAGGAAAATACACTCCCCGGAATGCTCTGCCTGCCTTTCGTGTGTAAACAATTGCCCTGAAAACGATGTGCTCGGATTTTCCTTTCCGTTTTTAGAAAAATCAGCATCACCGGCCGTGCTTGCAATCGTGTTTCTTGTGCTTTTCATGACCGGGATATCCACGGCCCGGTTGTACGGCGTCTGGCAGAACGATATCCCCAAAAAGGCGTATCTGGGCTATGTACAACAACAAAATCATGTACAGCTTAGGAAAACACGCAGGATCGATCCTGAAAAGCTTGAAAAAATGAAAGAGATGATCAGAAGGATGCAACGGCAAAAGAGCAAAAACAGCAATTCACAATTGCCGTAAAACCAAAGGATGCGGATAAGTTCCACAGCAAGCCCCATGATGGAAGGCAACCGAGCATATGCGTTCCCGGCAGGAGCGGGGGACGCATATGCCGTTTATCCGAGACGATATTTCTCCCGCAAACGGGCGGAAAGATTGCGGACCGTCCGGAACCCTTTTTCCACGGTAATGCCGATATCCGGGTTGACCAGACAGCAGGTAGCGGGCGAAAGCAAGCTCTGGGACAGCATTCGATCCCGGTCCACGCCTTTTGTAACAAGCCGCTGCCAGACGTTTTCCAGGTTGTTGGAGAGGGTGTCCATGGTTTCCGCGGAAAAGGGTTCCATATTGGTGGGTACGATCCCCCAACAGAGAATACCGCCGCGATCCAGAAACCGTTTTATACTCGAGGCAGATGCGGCAAGGATGTCCCCGTTGGTATAGACATCCATGGACAGGATATCGATATCCAGTCCGAGGAGAAAGTCCCAGTCCGGATTGCCGCACAGATGAATTCCCCTGGGCCGGTCGATCATGGCGAAAAATTCATCCAGGTCTGTTTTGGCCTGGATATCCCCGTACCCCGACATGGCGGAAAACAGGAACTGCAACCCGGGCTCGTCCACGAACATGAAAGCGTTGGGATTTTTCTTTAAAAGCCGCTGAAGCTGGATATTGATCCTGCGGGCCATGAATTCGAACATCACGGGCCGGACTGTATCGTCAAAAAGAATGGGCCTGTCGTTCTCGTTGCACACATTGAACCCGAAACTCACCGGCCCCTCCAGCTGGCCCCGAATGGCGGGCCGATCACTCAAATCCAACTCGAGAAACCGGTGATAGACAGCAGAATAGTCCCGGCTCACATCAAAGGTTTCCGGGGAGTCCATGGCGGCCATGTAGTTGTCCAGTTCCGCCATGAATCTCTCCGTGGAAAACGAGAGCGTCCGGTTCTCCGCATCCGGCACAATGCCCGGGAAATGCTCGGCCGCCTGGACGTACATGTCCTCGTAATAATTGAGCAGCGGCAACTGAGGCCAGAAAGGAATATCCAGGGACAGGGCGTATTCCAGCGCCCTGTCCACGTCCGTGTGGGGCATCACCGCCATGGCGGTGGTCAGCAGTCCTCCCGGGATCGGCATAAACATTCCTCCTGTTTAAAGTTATATTGCTTGCACGGCCGGTTCAGTCAGTTGGAAACTGCTGATTCGGCTGCATGGTAACCGGTTTGAGATGCCGCATCGCTTTCACCATGAACAGCAGGAGGGACGCAGCACCGATGATGATGAACAGGTCCGGTATCATCCGGGTCTGGCCGATAATCTGGATCACATCCTTTGACCAGAATGCATCCGATCTGGCGTGCCAGAATCCATACTTGATATTGTCCAGGACCTGGAGAATGCCCACCGGCAGAAGTGTTCCGGCAAACATGATAAAAAGGCCGATATTCACGCCCCAGAAACTCACCTTCAGAAACCGTTCATCCCATCCGCTCGGTTTGACGATGGTTCGCATGGAAAACAGCAAAAGCCCCATTGCCAGAATGCCGTATGTTCCGAAAAGTGCTGTGTGGCCATGATTCACGGTCAGATAGGTGGCATGTTCATAATAGTTCACCACCGGGGTGGTAATGGACAGCC
>JAIPEK010000033.1 GCA_021737205.1 Desulfarculaceae bacterium | reverse complement strand
GGGACGGATGACTACGCCTGCATGAAAGAGGTGCTGGAAAGAAGGTTCTCCGAAACCACCAGGGACAAAGAGTTCCCGGACCTGCTGCTGGTGGACGGGGGAAAAGGGCAGCTCGGGATCGCCGGGCGCGTGCTGGAGGAGCTGGGTCTTTCCGGCAGGTTCTCCATTGCCGGTATCGCCAAAAAAGACGAGGAAAAAGGGGAAAAGCAGGACAAGATCTACATCCCGGGCCGGTCCAACCCGCTGAACACGGGCCGGGCGGAAAAGGCGCTGCATCTTCTCGAACAGCTTCGGGACGAAGCCCACAGGAGCGCCGTCACCTTCCAGCGCAAACGGAGGGAGAAAAAGGGCGGCCGGTCTTTCCTGGACGATGTCCCGCACATCGGGGAAAAGCGGAAAAATATCCTCCTGCAGCACTTCAAAGGGGTAAACGGAATAAAACAGGCCGGCGTGGACGAGATCGCCGCTCTCCCCGGAATGAACCGCAAGGCCGCCCAGAGCCTTTGCCAGGCGTTGGGTATCGGTTAATAGGTATTAGGTATTAGCCGTTAGGTGTTAGCTAAAACCCAATACCCAATACCCAATACCTAATACCTAACACCTAAATACACAGAAGCTTGAACCCGCTCGCAGCATCGTATGTCCGGGCCGCATCGGTGTCTTTCAGCTCATGAAGGATGATTTCCATGATCTGCCAGACTTTCACCCCGCTGCGGATACAGCCGGTGACGCTTGTGTCCTTTCTGCCGCAGGCCATGTGCATGTGCAGGACCGGGGTGCCGGATTCGTCCGGGAAAAGCGTGCCGGTGCCGCTGACCTCATGGACATCGTCAAGGGTGTAGTGCATGGGTACCACGGGTGAGGCGTTCCCGTCTTCCGGCCCGGTCACGAGTATACTGCCGCGGTCCGCCCCGCCGACCGCGGTCAGGGAGGCCGCCCGGACCCCCTCCTCCGATGCGAATGTTTCGATCGCTTCATGAACAATGTCCCCGTGCTCGAGGCGCAGGACGAAAACTCTGCCCTGTTTTGCCTTTGAATACTTCATAGGATTCTCCGTTCTATCGGTTTTTCTTTAAAAGCGTGAACAGATGCCCCAAAAGGAGAATGCCGGCAATCGTGATACCGGCCGCCACCAGAAAGGAGATCTTGTATGCATACGTCTCTGTTTTTCCCATGTGGATCAGGATATCCGCCACCGGTCCCGTGATCAGGGTGCTGGCCGTTCCGAAGCTTAAAAAAATGGTGGCGTTGAATATACTGAAAAGCTTTCCCCGTTTTTCCGGCGGAATGAGCTGGGAGGCCAGCTCATAAGATGAGGCGATGATGGTCACATCTGCCAGCCCCATCAGAAAGATGCTGATGCAGACATGGAACAGGTTGTCCGTGCTCCCCAGCAGTACAAGGCCGAGGGCGGCCGCAAGAGAGGCGGAAAACAGGATGTTGTTGTTCCCCGCTTTCCGGCAGGCCCAGCCTGACAGGAATCCGGCCAGGATGATGGCAACCGACCTCAGGTTGGCCACATGGCTCAATGTCAGACTGGGCAGGTTAAACCCGTCCGGCAATGTCAGATACTGGGTGAGAATGACGGCCACCGAGTTGCGGCCGAAGTTGATCAGTACCATGGAGGCGATAAAGGTAACAAATATATACAGGTTGAAGTCCCCGGTCAGGGACGACTGACCGATGGATCCTTTTTCTTCTTCCTGTACGCCGCCTTCCGGCACCATGAGCATGGGAATGATGGAAAAGGCCATGACAGCGGCCGCGATAAAAAACAGCGACCCTTCGTTGAACCCCCACCCTTCATAGCTTTGGCCGAGCCCGTCATACATCAGCCCGCCTACGAGAATGCCCATGATCCGGCCGATGCCGCCGACGCTCTCGAGTCTGCCCATGACGCCGGACCGGGAACCTTTCCGGTAAATATCCGAAATCAGGGCGCTCCACCCGATGTTGGACATGGACCAGAAGATTTCGATCACGGAAAGCCCGGCAATGATCACATACCCGGAAACCAGTTTTGATTCCGGAACCAGGTGGGCGTACCACAGCACCACCGTGCCCGCCGCAGCCAGAATTTCCCCCCAGATGATCAGGGTCCGCCGCTTCTGGTACTTGTCGGAAAAAATTCCCCACACATACCGCTGGCACAGCACGTTGAAAATCATCGGAAGGGTCGCGAACAACGTCGTGGCCGTGACCGAAAGGCCCAGGAAATGCCGCAGATAAATGGACAGATAGCTGTAAAACAGCCCCCGCCGGAACATCACCAGCATCTGAAACGATGATATGCCGAGAAACGTCTTCATAGGTTGCCATTTTTAACAGGAAAAAGAGTCAAACACAATTGATTTGTCAGAGTCTGCCCTGTGGGGTTGCCTTGATTACCTTTTTGAAAAAGACGTCCTGTCCTTGTGCTCCCAGCAATAGCTTGACAAGTATTTCCGGGTTATCGTATGGTAAACGAAATTTACCTGCAAACGAGCGGTCAAGATTTTTTTCCGGCGGTATCACATGAATGAAATTGAACAAAAAATGGATGACCTCAGGCAAAAGGCCCTGAAGATTCTGGAAGAAAAAGGAGTGCAGGACCAGTCTCTTTTCCGTGCCGGCATGGAAGAGCTGATCCAGGAAGTGAGCATATACCAGATCGAGCTGGAGCACCAGAACGACGAGCTGAAAAAGACACAGGCCGAGCTGGAAGCTTCCCGGGACCGTTTGTATGATCTGTATCACAATGCCCCTTCCGGATACGCGACCATCCGGGAAGACTATGTCGTTGAAGAGATCAACCGCACCGCATGCGCCCTGCTCGGTGCGGATGAAGACTGTAGGTCGATCATCGGGGACCGGTTTACCCGGTTTGTCGACCCGAAAGACCAGGACTCGTTTTATTTCCATCTGCAGGACAGCTTGCAAAAAGATAAACCGGTTCTCTGCGAGATTGATCTGGCCCCTGGAGATGGCGGTACCCCGGTATCAGTCAGGCTGGAGAGCATCCGGGAATCAGGAGAAGAGGGCGGACAGCGCAGGATCCGAAGCTCGATCATCGACATTACCCGGGCCCGTCAGGCGGAGCGCTCCGCACGGGACAGTGAAAAGCGGTTCGTGGAAACCGTGGACCTGCTTCCGGATGCGGTATTTGAAACCGACCGGGATCTTACGATCACCTATGCAAACAAGGCGATGGCTGATCTGTTCGGCTTTTTTAAAACAAAAGAGAAAGAGAAAGTCAACTGCCTGGAGCTCTTTTCTCCCGAGCGGCGAAAAGAGGCGGAACAAGCGATTGAGCGTATCTGTTCCGGCTCTGCTTTGGCGGCTTCGGAGTTCGAATTCATCACAGAGGACGGGCAAAAAATCGACGGGCTGTTCAGTGCCGCCCCCATAGAAACGGACGGCTCCTTTTCCGGCTTGAGAGCCGGCATAACCGACATGAGCGAACTGAAAAAGCTGCAGAAGGAGGCGGTGCGGGCACGGAAAATTGAATCTCTGGGCACGCTTGCCGGAAATATCGCCCATGAGTTCAACAATCTGTTCATGGTAATATTCGGAAACATCAGTTTCGCAAAAATGGAGCTGGAGGAGGACCACCCGGCGGTCAACCCCCTTGACACGGCCGGATCGGCCATCGAGGACGCAAGGGAGCTGAGCAGCAGGCTTCTGACATTTTCCAAGGGCGGAGCCCCAGTGATCCGCGTGGTGGAGCCGGTTTCCACGGTGAAAAATGCCCTTTCCAAACTTGACGATTGTGAACGGATCTCTTTTGAGTTCCACACAGACGAAACAATCCGGTATGTGTATGCAGACCCGGATCAGTTGTCCCAGGCGGTGTCCAATATCGCTGTCAATGCACGGGACGTCATGGGGGGAAACGGCACCGTCTGGGTATGGTTCGAGAATGTCTCCGGCCGGAACAGCCGGGGTGAGTTTCCACCTGCCGGAGAGTATGTCAAAATCGTTTTTGAAGACCAGGGGCCGGGAATTCCCGCCGAGCAAAGGGAAAAAGTGTTTGATCCGTTTTTTACCACCCGTACGGGTTCGTTGGGCCTCGGCCTGACCATTGCGCACTCCATTATTTCCCGGCACAAGGGGGTCGTGGATACGACCCGGAATCTGCGGAAAGGAACAGGGGCCGGCTTTGTCGTTTATCTGCCCGCCTACAGGCGGCATTCAGCTCCCTCTGCCGGAGAAAACTGGCCCACGGATGCCGAAGACCGGAGAGACGCGGCTTTAAAAATTCTGGTCATGGATGACGATGAGGCAGTCAGGCGTATTTCACAAAAAATGCTGGAAAAGAGAGGGTGTGAGGTAACCACGGCTGCAGACGGACAAGAGGCGATTGATCTTTGCCGGAACGAAAAGGATGCGGGAAGCGGGTTTGACGCCGTTATCCTGGATCTCACCGTCCGGGGCGGCATGGGCGGCAAAGAGGCGGTCATGCACATCACGGCCCTTGACCCGGAAGCAATGGTGATCCTGGCAAGCGGATACTCCTCCGATCCGGTCATGTCGAATTTTCAGGCGTACGGGTTTGACGCGGCACTGGAAAAGCCCTATCGCATGGCCGATCTTGAAGCTGTCCTGTCGAAAATCACTTCAGGCAGGAAAAACAGAAAATCCTGATCAACGATAAAGACGGAACGTAGAATGGAAATGGACGAAACCCCGGGTGAAAATACCGCAGAAGAAAAGAATGCCGTACCGCAGCCCCTTGATGGTGCGGATAATGACTCCCCGGCACGCCCGGGGTTCCCGGTGGTGGGGATCGGCGCTTCCGCCGGGGGACTGGAGGCGCTGCAGGCTTTTTTCAAGCACCTGCCAGAAAACCTGGGGGCTGCATATGTGATCATCCAGCATCTTTCCCCTGACTACAAGAGCCTCATGGACGAACTTCTGGCCCGTACCACGGATCTGCCCATCCATATCGCCAGTGACTCCATGCAGGTCAAGCCGGACGAGATTTATCTGATCCCGCCGCGGCATAACATGACCATTTATCGGGACAAGCTGTTTCTGACGCCCCAGCGGGATGACCGGATGCTCAACCTGCCCATTGACATTTTTCTGCGCTCCCTTGCCAAGGACAAGGAAAAGGATGCCGTCGGCATTATCCTGTCCGGTACCGGCACCGACGGCACTTTAGGGATCCGGGCGGTCAAGGAGTTCGGCGGCATGGTCATGGCCCAGGACAGCGATTCCGCCAAATTCGACGGTATGCCCCAGAGCGCCGTTTCCACCGGAATCGTCGACTACATTCTCGCCCCGGAAAAAATGCCGGTGGAGCTGAAGAATTATTTCAAGCACCCGTTTATCCGGAAGGTCGAGGATATCGAGGTGGAAATTTCAAAGGACAAGGACTACCTGTCCAAAATCATTTCCATCATCCGGGACAAGAAGGGGACGGATTTTTACCACTACAAGCATACCACCATTGTACGGCGCCTGGAAAAGCGGATCTCCATCAATCAGTTTGTCAGCCTGGATGATTATGTGCATTTTCTCGAGCATGATCCCAATGAAGTCAACCTGTTGTACAAGGAGCTTCTGATCGGTGTCACCAGTTTTTTCAGGGAAAAAGAAGCCTACGGACAGCTCAAAGAGAAGGTGCTGCCGAAAATTTTCCAATCCGACGGCAAGCAGCGGCCGAAAGTCCGGATCTGGGGCATCGGGTGTTCCACCGGAGAGGAGGCCTACTCCACTGCGATTCTGTGCAAGGAATACATGGAAGCTGAAAACGTGAGCGCGGATATCAAGATCTTTGCCACGGATATCGACTATGAATCCATCGAGGTGGCCGGGGCGGGGATCTATCCGGACAGCATCGCTTCGGATGTCTCTGCCGAAAGGCTCGGCAAATACTTCACCACCACGGATAAAGGACTTCAGGTGAATGAGGCGATCCGCCGGATGGTGGTGTTCGCCCGGCACGATATCCTTCAGGACCCCCCGTTTTCTAAGATTGACCTGATTTCCTGCCGGAATATGCTCATCTATTTCACTCCGGAAGCCCAGCAGAAGGTTCTTGCCAAACTGTACTATTCGCTCCAGGACAAGGGGTTTTTGTTCCTTGGCAGCAGTGAATCCATCGGCAACCTCAGCAACGGGTTTTCCAGCCTGGACCAGAAGTGGAGGATCTACCAGAGTGTACCCGGACAGCGGTCCTTCATGAAAGATCCGATTCTGATGGCCACCGACCTTCACAAGGGGCTGAAGGACAACCGGCGCCGGATGCCCGAAGTCCGTTCGCCGTCCCGGGGCGGGTTTTCCCAGGCCATGCTGGAAGATCTGGTGGGAGGATTTGTTCCGCCTTCCGTGGTGATCGACAGCAATTACGATATTGTGTACACGCTTCACGACCTGAGCCGGTATCTGAAAATTCCCAGCGGTAAAATGAGTGTCAACATCATGGAGATGCTGCCGGATGACCTGACGGTGGCTCTTCGCAGTCTTTTGCGTCGGGCCAGGAAGGAAAAAGAGGGGGTGAGCTTTACCAACATTTCTCCGCAGACGGACCCGGACAACAAAATCGATCTGAACGTACGGATGGCCGAGGACCCCAAAACCCAGACAGTGAATTATCTGGTCAGCTTCATTCCCCATGACCGTCCGGACAGCGGCACGGAAAGCACGGTGGAGGTGGAGGATTTTGACAGCCGTTACCAGGAACGGATCGTGGAGCTGGAAAAAGAGCTTCAGGTCAAACAGGAGAGCTTACAGGCGACGGTGGAAGAGCTTGAAACCTCCAATGAGGAACTCCAGACTTCCAATGAGGAGCTTGTGGCCTCCAACGAGGAGCTTCAGAGCACCAACGAGGAGCTCCAGTCGGTAAACGAGGAGCTGTATACCATTAACTCCGAGTACCAGGAAAAGATACAGGAGCTGTCGGAACTGAACAATGATATGACCAATCTGCTCCTGAACACCGGTATCGGCGCCCTGTTTCTGGACAGAAAAAAGCGGATCCGAAAGTTCACCCGGGTGGCCGGCCGGCTGACCAGTATCAGGGAAGGGGATATCGGCCGGCCCATACAGGATCTTGCCACCGCAAAGATCTACACCGGATTTGATGAAGATATCGAGGAGGTGTTCGCCACCCTTGCCACAGTTGAGCGGGAGATGCAGGATCCGAACGGAAACTGGTATATGGTGCGGATGCTGCCCTACCGTACCGAAGAAAATGCAGTGGACGGGGTCATTGTCACCTTTATCAACATCACTTCTTTAAAGGAAACCGAGGCAAAGGCGGAAGAGCTCCATGACAGGCTGGAGAAGGCCCTTGACGTGGGAGAGCTTGTCTGGTGGGACTGGGATCTGACCACCGGCCGCATGGCGTTCAGCAGCAGGATCGAGCAGGTCTCCGGCATTGACAGCAGGCAAATCGGTCAAACCTGTGAAGAGTACCGGTCTTTGATTCATCCGGAAGATACAAGCCGGGTCAAAAGCCTCGTTAACGATATGCTGAATAACGGATCAAAGGTGTATGATGTCAAATACCGGCTGAAAAACAGGGACGGGGATTATGTCTGGGTCCGGGACAGGGGCGGCGTAGTCCGCAGGAACGGTCAGGGGGATATACAGGAGGCTGCGGGTATTCTGGCCAACATCAGCAGGGAAAAACAGCTTGAAATCGAAAGGGACAAAAGCTATGAGCTGATTTACAAGAGCATGGATTACAGCCCGGTGGCTAAAACCGTGGTGGACCGGGACGGCGTCATCACTTTCGCCAACAAGCAGGCAAGGAAAATGCTGCAGATCACGGAAAGCGAGATCACCAACCGGACATATGACGACGGCAGGTGGCGGATCACTTCCGGAGACGGGAAACTGATTCCGGCTGAAGATCTGCCCTTCAGCCGGGTAATGGAGACCGGAGAGCCGGTATACGACTTCCGCCATTATATACAGGTGAACGACCATACCCCGATTCTTCTGTCCATCAGCGGGGCCCCGATATTTGATGATTCCGGGCGCGTACTGTCCGTTGTGTTCACCCTGGACGACATTACCGCGAAAACCGAGCGGGAGAATGCGATCAGGGAAAGTGAGGAACAGTACCGCAGGCTATTTGACTGCAACATGGACGCCATACTGGTGGCGGATACCGAACGCCGGATCATGGATGCAAACCCGGCCTTTGAAAAGCTTTTCGGATACACTCTGGACGAGCTCAAAGGCAGAAATACAAGAGATATTTATGCAGAACAGCAGGAACATGTCCGTATGGGAGAATCTTTGCAGCAGCAGAACCCCGAAGGGGGATTTATCAAGATAGTTCAATACAAAAAGAAGGATGAAACGGTGTTTCCGGGCGAGACCAGTGCATTTCACCTCAAGGATTCAAACGGGGATGTGCGGGCATTTGTGGGATTGATACGGGAGAAACAAGAGGTACGGTAAATCCTGCCGCCGGTACCACGGGTGAAAAAACCGCCGGTTTCAGCCGACCGGATGGGTGAACGTGAAAGTGGTGCCGCTTTGCTTGGAAGAGGTAAAGGTAACCCGCCCCTTCAGAAATTTTTCACCGAACAGTTTCATGGAATAGGTGCCGAATCCTCTTCCGTCTCCCTCTTTGGTGGTGAAATGTTTCTGAAAAATCCGGGGTCGGACCCGTTCCGGGATATGACCGGGGTTTCGTACGGACCAGGATACTTCGGAGTCGTTCGCAGTGGTGTCGAAGGTCACTTTCCCGCCCTCTTCGGTGGCTTCGAGGGCATTGAGTATCATGTTTGCCAGAACCCGGGAGACCAGCATGATATCCGTGTATATGAAGATATCGGTTTCCGGCCGGTGTTCTTCCAGCGTCCTTGAATGTAACAGGTTGTTGTTGTTCAGAAGGACACGGGTTTCATGAAGGATCTCAAAGAGGGCCGTTTTTGTGACAGTGGGCTGATAGGCATCCTCTTTGCGGAAGGACAAATCTTTTTGCATTTTGATTTCTCTTTGAAGCCGGTCCAGGCTTTTGTTGAGGAGTTTCACGGAATGGCTCTCCGGTTTTTCCATGGCCAGAAGTTCACCCGCCCCTGAAATGCCGCTCAGGATGTTGTTGATATCATGGAAAAAGGTTCTTTCCAGATTGTGCAGAAGCTGTTCCCGGGTGATATCTCTGGCAAAAAACAGGATCCAGCGACCGTCTTCGGTACGGAAAGGTTTTGCACTGACTTTCAGGCATTTTTCCCTGACGGTTCCTTTGTCCCTGTACTGAAGAGCGCAAATCCGTTCCTCATTTTTATCGTTTTCCATGGCGGCCATCATGGCAATGGCCGCTCCGCACGAGGCACAGTGAAACGTGGTGCCGCAGCCCGCTTTCAATTCATCCGAATGAACGCACTGGAGCGTTTCCCCCAGCCTCAGGCCCAATACGCTTTCCGGATCCCGGATCCCGATATTTTTCATGAAATCGTGGTTCATGGCAACGATCTGGCGGTTCTCGTTGAGAATGATCAAAAGACCTTCCGCAGCCTCCAGAAGCTTTTTCATTATGGGGTTGGCGGCCACGGATTCGATCTGATTTTTGAACTGCCGTCTTTCCACTCGTTTAGGCGGGGCGAAATAGGACTCCATGGGCATTTTCTCCATATTTTCAGCCATAATTGCACTCCTTTTCAGCAGAATACCGTAACCGGAAAATGAAAGTCAAGAAGCAAAAATCGGGACTGCCGTCTCCTTCTTGACGGAAACGGGGAATTCGGATAGGGTTGGTTTTATACGATGACTCAAACAAAGGTTGGCTTTATGAAGATGGATACGGATATGGAACGGATTGTTTCTGCATTCGGAACGCGGTTGGTGACAATCGACTCCCATACCGCCGGAGAGATGACCCGTCTTGTGGCGGACTGCGGCACCGAGGTCAAGGGCGGCACAATGGCGGAAAAACTTGAATACTTCAAATCGAACCTCGATCATGTCCGGCTGCGGCTTACCCGGGAACCCCGCGGGCACAGGGGAGTTCTTGCTGCGGCGGTTACGGACAGCCCCTCTCCGGACGCAGAGTTCGGCCTGATTTACATGGATGCCAAGAGGTATCCCTATCTTTGCGGCCATGCCACCATCGGGGCGGTGGCCACCCTGGCGGCGACCGGCATGCTGGAGTTGTCCGAAGGGGAGACCACGATTCCCGTTGATACGCCTTCCGGGATCATGAACGCGACTGCGTTTGTGAGAAACGGAAAGGTCCTGAATGTGGCCGTCCGGATGGTGCCGTCGTTCGTTCTGGATACGGGGAAAAAGGTGGAAGTGGACGGGTTCGGAACCCTGTCCGTTGATCTGGTCTGCGCAGGCGGGTTTTTCGCCATGGTATCGTCGGACCAGGTGGGAAAGGAATTGGTCCCGGAAAACGCCGACTATATGGCCGACCTGGGAATGAAGCTGATCGATGCGGCAAACGAGCAGCTCGATGTCTATCACCCGGAAAGGCCCGAGGTGACCACCGTGGATGTGGCCGAGTTTTACGACAAGGAACCCGAGGGCGTCATGGAGGGACGGGGCCTGGTGGTATACGGGGAGTCCAAGGTGGACCGTTCTCCGTGCGGCACCGGGACCGCTGCAAAACTGACCCTTCTCCACCACAAGGGCCGGATCGGAGTGGATGTGAATTATAAAAATTCCAGTCCCCTGGGCACCGTGTTCGACTCGAGGATCGTGGAGCGTACAAAAATTGGAGAGTTTGACGCGATTGTGGCGGAAATAAAGGGAATGGCACATGTCACGGGCGTTCATGCGTTTGTTCTCGAAGACGGGGACCCGTTCCCGGAAGGATTTCTGATTTGATCTACCTATACAACGGAAACATTCATACACAGGATGAACAGCGCCCCATCGTACAGGAAGTACTGGTTGCGGACAACCGGATCATCGAGGTGGGGGACGGGGCAAAAGTGAAAGCCGCCGCCCGGGGCGAGGTGACCTCGATTGACCTCGAGGGAAGAACCGTACTGCCGGGATTCAGTGACACCCACTTTCATTTTTACGAGTGGGCGGCCAATTATGAGAACATCAACCTTGCCGGGACCGCTTCGTTCGGGGAAATGGAAGGGGCGGTGGCGGAAAAGGCCGCATCTCTGGACCCGGGAGAGTGGGTCCTTGGCAACGGATTCAACGAATCGGACTGGCCGGAAAACCGCATGCCGGACCGCAGTGACCTGGACCGGGCCGCCCCCCGACATCCGGTTTGTCTGTGGCGGTGCGATCTCCATCTCGGGGTGGCCAATTCCAGGGCACTGGAACTGGCCGGGATAGACCGGGACACCCCGGACCCGCCCGAAGGAAAAATCGCAAGGGACGGTGCCGGCAATCCCACGGGCGTTCTTCGCGAGCTTGCGTTGAACCTGATCCGGAACGTCCTGCCGGCACAGACCGAAGAGAAAATTATGGAAAACATGAAACGGTGCGTCCGGGATCTTCATGCCCTCGGCGTGACCTCGGTCCAGGATGTCCGGCTCATGGGCGGAAAGGACGGTGCATACGCGCTGAAACTTTTGAAGAGGCTCCATGAAACCGGGGACCTGAATATGCGGTGCCATATCTCGCTTCCCGGCGAGAAAACGGACGAGGCCGCGGCCCTGGGATTGCGCACCGGAATCGGGGATGACCGGCTGAGGCTCGGGCATCTCAAGTTTTTCGCGGACGGCGGCATGGGGGCCCGGACCGCCTGGATGATCGAACCGTACAACGATGCCGAATACGGGATGCCCCTGACGCCGGTGGCAGAAATCAGAACCGCCGTGGAAAAAGCCCATGCCGCAGGTCTCAGTGTGATGGTCCATTCCATCGGGGATCGGACCAACCGGGAGATCATTTCCATGTTCGAGCAGATCGAAAACAATCTAGGTGAATCCCCCCGGCTCAAGCACCGGATCGAACACCTGCAGATGGTGCGGCCAGAAGACCTGGACCGGCTGGCCGACCTCTCCTGTGTGATCGCCTCGTGCCAGCCCAACAACCTGAGTCTGGACGTTTCCATGATCGACCAGTGCGTGGGAGAAAGAGGCAGGTATGCGTATCCGCTGCGGGATATCCTGGACCGAGGGATCCCTCTTTTGCTGAGTTCGGACGCGCCCGTATGCGATCCGTCTCCTATATCCGGGATCTATTCGGCGGTGACCCGCAGGCGGATGGACGGCACTCCTGCCGAAGGATGGTATCCGGACCAGAGACTGACGGTGGATGAGGCGGTGAGAGGATATACCGTCACCCCTGCCGAGCAGTCGGGGTTCGCGGACACCTTGGGCCGTATCGCACTAGGCGGGTATGCGGACATGATCGTGCTGGACCGGGATATCTACACGATACCGCCGGAGGAACTCAAGGATGTCCGAATCGACATGACAATGTTTGACGGACAAATCGTGCATGAACGAGAGTAAAAAAAAGACTGATCCCGCCCTGCTTGAAGCGGTGTTCAACCTGTCGTCGGACGGGCTGATGATCTGTGATAAAAACGGGGTGATCCTTGAACTCAACAGGACCGCCGAACGCCTCAACGGATTCGGCGCCGATCGGATAGTGGGGCGGGATGTGCGCACCCTTGTCAAAGAGGGGCACATCGACCGGTCGGTCACCCAGGAGGTGATCGAAACCCGCAGGCAGGTGAGCATCATCCAGTACGTGGCCCGGTCCGGGTACAACCTGCTGGTCACTGGCACACCGGTGTTTGACGAACAGGGCCACCTTTCCCACGTGGTGGTGAACGAACGGGACATCACCCTTCTGGACAGTATGAAAAAAGAACTGGAAAAGGTCCGGAAGGAATCGGACCGGATCAAGGAGGAGCTCACCGAGCTGAGTCTTCTGGAGCTCAGGCAGGGCGATATCGTGGCCGAAAGCGACGCCATGCGGCACACCATCCAGGTGGCGAGCAAGCTGGCCCGGACCGGGGTCTCCAATATTCTCATCCAGGGCGAATCCGGCACCGGCAAAGGGCTTCTGGCCAAATTCATCCACGAAAACAGCGCAAGGCGAAAGCAGTCTTTTATCCAGATCAACTGTGCCGCTCTTCCGGAAAATCTGCTGGAGGCGGAATTGTTCGGCTATGCAAAGGGAGCCTTCACAGGGGCTGCGGAACGGGGAAAGCCGGGGCTGATCGAACTGGCTGCAGGCGGGACCCTTTTTCTGGATGAAATCGGGGAGATGCCTCTTTCAGTCCAGCCCAAGATACCCAAATACCTGGATGACAAAAAAATAAGATCGGTGGGCGGCACCCGGCATAAAACCGTGGACTGTACCCTTGTGGCCGCCACCAACAGGAACCTGGACCGGTTGACAGAGGACCGCAGGTTCCGGCTGG
>JAIPEK010000032.1 GCA_021737205.1 Desulfarculaceae bacterium | reverse complement strand
ACACCTTGGGCATGGAAGGAGGGGTGGAACTTGCGGACTGCCAGGGGGCGGATTCCACGGATCCGGCCCATCTGACCCAGATACTGAAATATCTGGGTGCCGCCCACATGATTGTCTATGTCATCAGCAGCCGGACCGGGTTGAGGGAGGCGGATGTCAAGTTCCTCTCCCTTGTCCGGGACATGGGACTTGTGGAGAATATCCTGTTCGTGATCAATTGTGATATCAGTGAACACCAGGGCCTTGAAGACTTTCTTGCGCTTGAACGGAAAATCCTGCGCGATCTTTCTTTTTTTAAAAGTGAGGCGGAATTTTATTGCTTCTCCTCTCTTTTCAACCTGTTCGAAAAAGCGGAAGAAAAGCTTTCGTCAAAAGATGCCGATCGCCTGGACCAGTGGCGCCGGGATACGGAATTTGTAGATTATACGCGGCGGATGACCGAGAAGTTCAACCGGAAGCTGGGGCATATGATTTCACATGACCGGTACCACCTGTTGCTGTTCAACCATGTGGAAAGACTCCATATGATCGCTGAGAACGTGAAAGAGAGAATCGAGCTTTTCTCCGATCTTCTGGGGGATGATACGCAAAACGCGGAGAAGAGGATTTCGGGGCTCAAAGAGGCCCGGGAAAAAAGCATCCGTCTTGAACTCATATTCCGGAACTCCGCCGGCGGAGTAGTCAAGGGATTGAAAAGGGAAATCGAATCGAATCTTGACTTCCATTTTACCAAAAGTGAAGAAAGCTTTGCCCGAAATCTCTCCCGGTTTGTGGAAAACCGGTCCGCGGACTGCACTCCATACAGGCGGAAAATCGGATCCAGCGGTTTTTCCATGGCGCTTCACCTGTTTTTCCTTGATTTTGCAAAAGATTTGGACCGGTTTGCAGCGGAACATATCACCCCGAAGCTTGTAAAGCTGGTCCGCGAGCTGGAAAATGATATCACAGACCATTTCAAATCCCTTTATGATTCGTACAGTGTGGCGCCCCGATCCGTCACCGGAGAGGAGGAAAAACTGTTTGAAGATGCATCGGACCGTACGAATGAGGGAAAGGGAGATATTGCCCTGAAAAATCCGGTGGATCTTGAAACCGTTAAAAGAATTGCCGGAATCGAACTGCCGGATCTGTCCCTTACCGCCCGGTACAGCGGAAGGATCAGGGCCGAATCTCTTGCCGGGTTCGGGATTGATTCAATGGTCCAGGTTTTCAGAAAATTTTTGAACAGGGATGAGACCCTGTCCATGGAAAAGGGGTTTAACCGGGCCTGCGCCCGGATGAAAAAAGAAGCCCTGAACAGTTCCCTCAAAAGCCTTTTAGAATATGAATCCGTACTGAAAAATCAATATTTTCATCCTTTAATTGAAGCTTCCCTTCGTTCTTTTCACGATGTGCTGTCCGAAAGATTCAGGGCGGGCGGCATGGAAATCGAGAAGGCGGAGGAACTGGTCCGGAAAGAAAAGAGTGAAAAACAGGAACAGAAAGCGCTTCTGGAAACACTGGGCGGGAACATGGACGATCTTCTGGATCAAATCGACCGGATTATTTGACAGCGGGTATTTTCAAAAAATCCTGCGCCGGATATATCCTTACTTTCTCTTCAGGAGTTTGAATTTCTGTAACCGTTCACGGTTAACAGTTGTCGGTTCACGGTTGAAAAAACTGTGAACTGTTAACCGACAACCGTGAACGGTTACGAATTTCGGTGTGTGTCATGGTTGAGGACCTGTAAATCGTCCGGGTCAAGATCAATAGAGGTAAACAGTTTGTTTTCCAGTGCAAAGGTTTTTTCCCTCAGCAGCCGGAACTGTCTTGTGAATGTATTGTCGGTGACGTAGTGTTCCCGGATATAATCCATACGTTTCTCCAGAGATACCACCCGGTCATGGAGAACCCGCTTGTCAGAGTAGTTGACGATTTCCGCCTCGTTTACGTCGGCGGTGCTGTCGTAGCAGTCCAGAATGACATGCTGGCGGATGATGTCGCCGGTTTCGGGGAACCCTAAGGAGTTCAGAAGTTCTCCTCCGGTTTCCGAGTGTTTTTCTCCGGTGGTAAAACTTCTTGTTTTGGTGATGTCATGGAGAAGGGCGGCGTTTGTGCAAAGTTCGATGTTGATGTGCGGGTATTCTGGGGCAAGATACCTGCACATCATTTCAACGACATCGCGCACCATTTGGGAATGGGCAATGATATGGTCCATCATGCAGTGGCGTCTGATGATTTCATAACAGGTTTTTTTGCAGGGTACTTTCATGGATCAGGGAAACCGCCTTGGGTTTTGATTTTTACAAAAAGAGTATTGAAGTTCTTTTTCTGGCTGTTATTATAGTAAAGGTTTCAATAAAAAGAAAGGGGTATTGTAGGCGCAAATGGTGAGCAAAATTATCTCGGGCGGACAGACCGGCGCGGATCAGGCTGCGCTGGACGCAGCCATTAAATTCAATATTGAGCACGGCGGATGGGTCCCCGAAGGGCGCAAAAGGGAAAACGGGGTACTCCCGTTAAAGTATCGCATGCAGGAGATGGATACGACCAACTATGCGGCCCGGACCCGCAAGAACGTGATGGATTCGGACGGCACCGTGCTGCTGGCAAGGGGGCCGTTGAGAGGAGGCACGCTTCTGACGCAGAAAATCGCCCTTCAGGCGGACCGGCCCTGCTGCCATATCGACCTTCTGGCTATGGATGAATTCGAAGGCTCGCTGCTGCTCAATTCGTTTGTGACGGAATCGGACATCCGGGTTTTGAATGTAGCGGGCCCGAGACTGAGCAACGATCCGGGAATATACCGGTCCGTGAAAGCCGTGATCGAAGCCTTGATATACATGCAGGTTCTTGAAGAGGGTATTGAATTTGAGGCGGTACAGCCTTCCGAGACCCCGGAACAGGCCGGATACATGCCCGAAACAATCGAACAGTCGGTCCGGTTTCTGGAAAAGAACCTTTCATTCAAGACAAAATCGGGTATCGCAAATCTGGATGACGGACATATCGCCTCTCTGTATTTTTCTCTCGGGGATACTGTAAAGGAGCTGTTTCAGCTTCATGGGAACCGCAGCCCTCTTGTCGACAGGTACTTCCAGCGCAATTCCAGGCAGACGCATGACATTGATGACCTCGTCATGGATATTATCAAACGGCTGAAACGCACTCTTGAAGATGATTATCAGATCAGAGTGGTGGAATGATACCCGTACGTGACAACCAGGAGTCATACAACGCTCCCGTGGTCACGTATACGCTCATCGGGATGAATGCCGTAGTATTCCTGTACCAGCTTTCCATCGGGCTTCATAACGAGGGGATGATCTACCGGTACGGACTTGTCCCGGGAAAGTACACCGTGGAAGAGATTTCCGTCTATTTTTCTTTTGCCAACAAGATCCTATCCCTTTTTTCCTACATGTTTCTTCACGGCGGTTTTTTTCATTTTGCCGGAAATATGCTTTCCCTGTATATTTTCGGGGACAATGTGGAAGATCATTTCGGGTCCGCCCGGTTTCTGGGATTTTATATTCTGTGCGGCTTGATTTCAGGCGCGTTTCACTTTATGGTCAATCCGGTCTCCCGGATGCCGACTATCGGGGCAAGCGGCGCCATTGCAGGTGTCATGGGCGCCTATTTTCTTCTCTACCCGCGGGCGAAAATTCTCACCGTGATTCCCATTATTTTCATTCCCTGGTTCGTGGAAATTCCGGCATTCGTCTTCCTGGGCCTGTGGTTCCTTCTCCAGTTTTTAAACGCAGCAGGCCAGGGCGCAGGCGCCATTGCCTGGTGGGCGCATATCGGGGGGTTCATTGCCGGTGTCGCTTTTGTCAAGCTCAACCGGAAATTGCCGCAAACCGGGGCCTCCGAAAGAATTCAGCAGTTTACCAAAAAGAAGGGAACGCCGAGGCTCCAGGTGATCAAAACCCATGCAGCGGATAACGGAGTCGACCTGTACGGTAATATCGACATTTCATCCGTGGAAGCCATAACCGGAACAAAGAAGAGGGTGAACATTCCCTGGGGGTTTTATAACCGGTTGTATACCGTAAAAGTGCCGCCCGGCGTACGACAGGGAACCCATCTGAGGCTTTCCGGGCTCGGAAGGGCCGGGCCGGATTCTTCAAAGGGAAATCTGTACCTGAGGATCAATATTAAAAATGCCGTATAAAAGATTTTTGAAATTCTGTATCATTCTTATTCCGGTGCCGGCCGCGCTGGTGCTGATCTTTTATATTCTTCTGCCGCAGGTGGCCGAAACCGTGGTGATGCATCGTATTGAGGGAAATGAAACCCTTTCCGGCCTTGAGTTCGACATCTCCCATATCGGACCGTCCGGGATTCATATCCGGGATATTCAAAAGGGGGAGGGTTTCAAAGCGGATTCCCTGTTCATCGGGTATTCACTGGAAAGTCTTACGGAAAAGCGTGTGGAGCGGATCGCAATATCCGGGCTTCGCCTGGATATTGATTCGTTTGATGCCGGAAACAGGCGCGCCCGGCAAAAAGAGTTCGATTTGAAGGCATTGCTGGAACCGGTGCTTCCATACATGGGCAAAGCGGGGTCCATCGAGGTGACAAATTCGGCATTGAATATGAATGTAATGGATCAATCGCTCCATATTCCCATGGAACTGTGGTTGGATTTTGATACGAAACAACGGAAAATGGTGCTTTCCGGGCATGCATTCCCGTATTCGCAGAAGGTGAAGATTACTGCTGCAGCCGATTTTAACGGAAACCAGGAAACGGTTACGGTTAGGGCGGATGACTTTATGCTGGGACATCTTGCTCCATTTGTATCGCGGATTGATCCGGCCCTGTCCGTGTCCGGAAAAACCGATATCCGGATTGCCAAGCAGGCCGGTGAAAATATTCGGCTTTCGGTTTCCAAGGTCCAAATCGAAAAACCGGCCCGGCTACGGGTTGAAAACCTGGAAGCGGATATTGCCTTTGAAGGAGGGAATATCGATTTTTCCGGTATTTTTTCCGCTAAAACCCCCCTTGTATCGCCTGTACGGATGAAAGTGCGGGGCAATTTTAAGCCGGCGGACGGCAACCGGTTTTCCCTTTATGCGGAAAACCGGGGGAGCGACAACTGGACCGCGGAGTACAAAGACCGGCCGGTTGTGGTGGAAACACCTCGATTCAGTGTGCAGATCAACTCGGTCTCATCAAAGCTTACGGCATTCTGTGATGCAGGGTTTTCCCGCCTTGCGATTCCGTCCGAAGGAATTGAACTGAACGGGGCAAAACTCCATGTGCCTGTACGGTTTCCGTTTCAGAAAGATGGTAAAGCCGGTTCTTTCGGTGTTTCCAAATGCCTTTTGCCCGGCGGGGCCGCAGTGAAAGTTACGGGCACGGTCCGGCAGACCCGTACGGGGGCGGATATAAAAGGGAGCGCGCGGGTGTTGAATGTTCCCGCTCTTGAATGCCGATTTTCCGGAACCGCCGATGCAGACGAATCCGGAGAGAACAGTTTTGTCCTCAAGGTTTCAACAAAGCAAACCAAGGTCAATGAAACCACCTTGAAGCCGTTTGTCAAAGACCGCCTCGATGGTGTCTCATTTGAAGCTTTAGCTTCGGCAGAGGGAGAAATCCGATTTTCGGGGCGGAAACTGGACTCGAACCTTACAGTGGATATTCAAAAAGGGCACCTTGCAATCGAAAAAATCGGGCTTGAGATGCGGAATATCGAAACCACGGTTGGGTTTGACGATGTCTTGGGATTTGAAACCCGGCCGGCCCGGACCGTGAGAGTTGAAAAGATTTCCATGAAAAAGTTGGTCATGGAGAATGTCCGGGTTGTCTATACCATTGAATCGCCGACCTCTCTTCTGGTGGAGAATGCAAATTTCAAGTGGTGCGGCGGCAGTGTTTCCGCTGAAAGTTTCCGGATCAAACCGGACAAGAAGTCGTATGACCTGGTTCTCTACTGCGACCGGTTGAAACTTGCCGGACTTCTGGAAACCGTGGCCGATTTCGAGGCGACCGGCGAGGGGACAGTGAGCGGGCGCATCCCGGTTCGCTTCGACGGCGGGGATATTTCTTTTCAGGATGCGTTCCTTTTTACCTCACCCGGGGCCGGGGGGCACATCAGCCTGAAAAACAGCAGTATCATCACAAAAGGAATTCCCGAGGACACCGCCCGGTATACACAGATGGATCTTGCCCGGGAAGCCTTGAAGGAGTACGAATACAAATGGGCCAAGCTGCTTTTCGATACCCAAGGGGAAAAACTGCATGTAAAGCTGCGCTTTGACGGGAAACCCGCTGATGTGCTGCCGTTTGAATACAACCGCGAACTCGGACGGTTCTCAAGGGTGGAAGCTTCCTCCCGGGGCTCACGGTTTCAGGGCATAAAAATCGACGTGAACCTGACATTGCCGTTCAATCAGGTTCTCAAATATGGTAAAGAACTGGATAAACTGTTTTGAAAACAGATTGAAGGAGAGGACATGAAAACAATGGGAAAACGGGTGGCGATTGCGGCAGCGGTCGTAATTATCGTCTTTTCGGCGGGATGCCGGACCCGGCATGATGTCAATCATACGGTGGACGTGAAACCGGTTGAAGTAAAACCGATTCACATTACCATCGATGTGAATGTGCGGGTGGAAAAGGCGCTGGATGATTTTTTCAATGATATCGACCAGACGGAAAAAGAGCTGAAAAATGAATCGGAGGGAGAAATATGACCGGGAAAACGAAAGCATTTCTTGTGATTTTTGCAGTGGCTGCATCTGTGGCATTGATGCCGCATGATCTTTGGGCCCAGGGAATCAAGGAGCGTATGAAAAACAGGCTCCCCAAAATTGTTCAAATGAAGGAAAAAGGGATCATAGGAGAGAACAACAGCGGGTATCTCGCCTATGTGTCGGACCGGAAACCGAACGAGGACGTGGTGGAGAATGAAAACCGGGACCGAAGAAAAATTTACGCCTACATTGCGGACAAGCAGGGCACGACACTGGAAAAGGTGGAAAAGCTGAGAGCCAAACAGATCGCCCGGAATGCCGAACCTGGAGACTATCTCCAGAAACCGGACGGCACCTGGTACCGGAAATAGGGATATAAAAAAGTCTTGGGTTCTTATTCCCTTCTCTCTTTTTCCGGATCAGTAAAATCGACACGCAGGCCGGTTTTTAGAAAAATAGTGAATTTTATTTTAGTTTAAATTGTGTTATAATTTCATCAAAATAAGAAAAATAGGTTCAGGTTAGTGGGTTAATATGTTTTAAAGGATTCGGAAATGACGGAAAGCACTGCTGAAAATCAACTTACGGGCGACTCCATTACAGACAAGGTCCTGATATCCATACGCCAGATTATACAGGCGATTGATCTGCATTCAAGGGAACTTGTGAGAAAATTCGGACTCACGGTTCCACAGCTTGTGATCCTCCAGACCATCTCCAGGGAAAAGTCCATGACCGTCGGGGCCATCGCCAAAGAGGTCTCATTGAGCCAGGCTACCGTGACCGGTATTCTCGAAAGACTTCACAAAAGAGGGCTCGTGGTCCGGACAAGGAGTGAAAACGATCGGAGACGGGTGATGATCGAGCCCACTGAAAAGTGTATGGAGTTTCTTGAACAAGCACCCCCCCTGATGCAGGAGATTTTTGTAAAACAGTTCGGTGAGCTTGAGCAGTGGGAAAAGATGATGATTTTAAGTTCCCTTCAGCGGATCGTGTCATTAATGAATGTCAAGGCGGGAGCGGTTGACGAAAACATATCCCCCTACCTGACAACCGGAAAGTTGAACGAAAATCCCTGAAAAAAAAAATTCCCGGCTCAAACATCGCGTTCGAACCGGGAATTTTCCAGTCTGTTCCATGAGGCTGCGGCTCTGTGCCGCAACCTGAAACACTAGTACCGATAATGGTCTGATTTGTAAGGTCCGTCTACAGATACGCCCAGATATCCGGCCTGTTCTTTGGTAAGTTTTGTCAGCTCCACGGACAGATTTTTCAGATGGAGTCTGGCCACTTCTTCGTCAAGTTCTTTGGGAAGCGTGTACACCTTTTTATCAAGGTCTTCCTGTGCCAGTTTCAGCTGGGCAAGCGTCTGATTTGTAAAGCTGTTGCTCATAACAAAACTCGGATGCCCGGTTGCGCAGCCAAGGTTTACCAGCCGGCCTTCGGCGAGAATGATAATGGAATTGCCGTTTTCAAGCGTCCATTTGTCTACCTGGGGCTTGATCGTCAGCTTTTTTGCCTTGGGGTTGCTGTAAAAGAAACCCATGTCGATTTCATTGTCAAAATGGCCGATGTTGCAGACAATGGATTCATCTTTCATTTTCATGAAGTGCTCACCGCTGATGACATGGTAATTGCCTGTGGCTGTGACAAAAATGTCTCCCTCGGAAGCCGCTTTTTCCATGGTCGTGACCTCGAATCCGTTCATGGATGCCTGAAGGGCGCATATGGGATCGATTTCCGTGACAAGAACCCTGGCGCCGTAGCTTCTCATGGCCTCGGCACAGCCTTTGCCCACATCTCCGTATCCGCCAATGACAACGGTCTTGCCGGCGATCATCACGTCGGTGGCCCGTTTGATTCCGTCGGCAAGTGATTCCTTGCATCCGTAGAGGTTGTCGAACTTGGACTTGGTGACGGAATCGTTTACGTTGACCGCAGGAAACAGCAGCTCTTTCTTTTCCGCCAGCTGGTAGAGTCTGTTTACTCCCGTGGTGGTCTCTTCTGATACGCCCCTGATTTTTTGGGCGATTTTTGTCCATTTGCCGGGGCTTTTCTGCAGGCTCACCTTGAGGCGTTTCACCAGTGCAACTTCATCGGCGCTTCCGGGTTCACCCTCCAGGAGAGAAGGATCTTTTTCCGCCCGAACCCCTTCATGAACCATCAGCGTGGCATCTCCGCCATCGTCGACAATCAGGTCCGGCCCGCTTCCGTCCGGCCAGGTCAGTGCCTGTTCCGTGCACCACCAGTACTCGTCCAGGGTTTCCCCTTTCCAGGCGAATACCTTGGCCGACCCTTTTTCCACAATGGCGGCAGCGGCATGGTCCTGGGTGGAGAAGATGTTACAGCTCGCCCACCTGATATCCGCACCGAGTTCGTAAAGTGTATCAATCAGCATGGCGGTCTGGATGGTCATATGGAGACTTCCGGTAATTTTCATCCCTTTCAGGGGTTTGTCCGGTCCGTACTTTTCGCGTGATGCCATCAGTCCCGGCATCTCTTTTTCGGAAAGCTGCATATCTTTATAGCCGTCGTCTGCAAGAGCGATGTCCTTTATCTTGTATGAAAGATCTAAGTCAAGGTCCAGGAACGATGCTTCCGTGTTTGAATATGACATGTTTGTACTCCTTTTGTTTGCTTTTCAGGTTCTCATTTATGGTTTTATATGCCGGCTTTTTCTTTCAGGATATCCGCTTTGTCGGTCTTCTCCCAGGTAAAATCCGGATCGTTCCGTCCAAAATGTCCATATGCAGCGGTTTTTCGATAAATCGGACGTTGGAGGTCCAAATCTTCTATAATGGCCCTGGGCCGAAGATCAAATACTTCTCTTACCAGTTTGACCGCCTGGGTTTCGGAAATTTTCCCGGTGCCCATGAAATCGATCAGCAGGGATACCGGTTCGGCAACCCCGATGGCATAGGCGACCTGGACTTCGCATTTTTTGGCAAGTCCGGCCGCAACGATATTTTTGGCCACATATCTGCCCATGTAGGATGCACTTCTGTCCACCTTGGAAGGATCTTTTCCGGAAAAGCATCCGCCGCCGTGGCTGCCCTGGCCGCCGTATGTGTCCACGATGATTTTCCTTCCGGTAAGGCCGCAGTCTCCCATGGGACCGCCTGTCACGAATCGTCCCGTGGGGTTGATGAAAAACCGGGTGTCCCCGTCCATCATTTCCGCCGGGATGACTTTTTTGATTACCTCTTTGACAATCGCTTCCCGGAGCTCCTCGTAGGTAACCGCAGGGGAGTGCTGGGTGGAAATTACAACAGTGTCCACCCGCTGGGGCTGCCCGTTGTTGTATTCAATGGTGACCTGGCTTTTGCCGTCCGGTCTCAGGAAATCGAGTGACCCGTTTTTTCTCACCCTGGAAAGGCGTTTGGTCAGCTTATGGGCGTAGATGACCGGCATGGGCATCAGTTCCGGGGTTTCATCCGAGGCAAAGCCGAACATGAGTCCCTGGTCGCCGGCGCCCTGTTCTTTGTAAAGACCGGTTCCCTCGTCCACGCCCTGGGCGATATCCTGGGACTGCTGGTCGATGGAGGTAATCACCGAGCAGGTTTGCCAGTCGAATCCCATGCTGGAGGAATTGTAGCCGATGTCTCTGATGGTTTCCCTTACTACAGTGGGGATGTCCACGTAGCAGTCCGTGGTGATCTCTCCTGCAACAGCGGCAAGACCGGTTGTGACCATGGTCTCGCAGGCGACTCTGCCGTCCTTGTCTTCGGCCAGAATGGCATCGAGCACTGCATCCGAGATGGCGTCGGCCACCTTGTCCGGATGTCCTTCGGTTACGGATTCAGATGTAAACAGAAATCTTTGTTTTTCTTCCATTGTTTGTTCACTCCTTGTTTTGGTTACATATTGGTAAACAGTTTAAAAAGGTCATGTACTTTTTCCATGCTGAATGTAGCAAACAATTTTATAGAATGAATATCAATATGTCAACAAAAAAATATTGAGTACAAACTAAATTGTGCTCAATATATTCTGTTAAGCCATTCTCGGGGCCGGCTCTCTGAAAAAAATGTTTTGATTTTGTAATCTAAATATGTTCTAATCTGCTATTTTAAATATTATTGACATATAAGCATAAATTGATATGCTGATAAAGAAAATATATTGAGTGGAAACTAAATTGTAACCTTTATAAACAAGGAGAAGAGAATGGGAAAAACAGGAAAAACCAAAATAACCGGCATCGGATCCGCTCTTGTGGATTTGTTGATCAATGAAAATGACGCTTTCCTTGAAAGTGTGGGAAAGGAAAAAGGAGGTATGACCCTGCTGGAGGACGGAGCGGAAATTGAACGGATTCTGGAAAAATCAGGAAGGAAAGCCGAAATCGTTCCGGGCGGGGCGGCCTGCAATACCATTGTGGGTGTCGGAATGCTGGGCGGTGAAGCCGGGTTCATCGGAATGAGAGGGGAGGACGGATACGGAGTCTCGTACGAGGATGAGCTTTCCAAGTGCAACGTGGCCTGCCGTTTTTTTCTGTCTAAGGAACCCACCGGCAAGGTCCTGTCGGTTATTACGCCGGATGCCCAGCGGTCGATGTTCACTTTTCTGGGGGCGTCTACGGGTCTTGCTCCGGAGAGCATAACTCCGGATATGTTCGAAGATACGGCCATTGCAGTTGTTGAAGGATATCTTCTTTTCAACCGGGATCTGATGAAAGCCGTTCTACGGGCCGCCAAAACGGCAGGAACAAGAATTGCACTTGATCTTGCAAGTTTTGAAGTAGTGGAGGCTTCCCGGGACATTCTGGATGACCTGATCAAAGAGTATGTGGACATCCTGATTGCCAACGAGGATGAGGCCGAGGCTTATACCGGGCTGAAAGAAGAGGACCGGGCCCTGGAAAAAATGGCTGAAAATGTGGAATATGCAGTTTTAAAGATCGGAAAAAGAGGGAGTATGATTGCCCACAAGGGTACCGTTACCCGGGTGGATCCGGTAATCGCTGAAGATGCGGTGGATACCACGGGTGCCGGAGATCTCTGGGCCGCTGGTTTTTTATACGGTCTCGCCAACGGATTCTCCATTGAAAAGAGCGGCCGCATCGGCTCCGCATGCGGAGCGGAAGTGGTTCGCGTGGTCGGCGCCCAGATTCCGGATGAGGGGTGGAGCCGGATCAGGAAGATTGTTGCCTGATCGGGGCGGCCGGATCAATGGACCAAAGCGCGGTTCCCGTGATGCCTTTGTGTTCTCTGACAATGGTGCCGTTTTCGGCAATGCGGTCAAGATACTCCCGAATGGTGTGCCGGAGCTCTTTTTCCGGCATGTTCGATACCTTTCGGAAAAAGGCGAGCTGGTTGGAGAGTTCTTCTTCAAGCGCAACTGGTTCGTTCCATTGAACGGAATCGAAAGTGAGCTCGGGAAAAAGGCCGATTGAGAACAGAAGGTTGATCTTGTACAAAAAGTTGCGGGGTTTGTCCTCGAGCTTTTTTTTCATGATGATCTCCCACAGGCGGTCCAGGATAATATGTTTCCTTTTGGATGCCCAACCCCTTACGGCACAGGTCTGTTTCGAGGCGTCCATCAGTTTGAAAAAGGAGTCCGGGGTGGAAACGGCAGGGCACATAAAGGCGATGGCCATGTCGAAGCCTCTTTGCCACCCCTCTTTTTCAAGATCGACACGGTGCCAGTCGGCTGTATGGAATTGAACGCGGGCTTCAAGTTCCGGCGGGAGATCCTGCCGGGCTCTTTCGATCATTTTCGGGGAAAAATCGATACCTGTGACCCGGCAGCCGTTACGGGCAAGGTGCCGGGCCAGAAATCCGGTTCCGCATCCGATATCCAGGACAGTGCATTCGTCCAGGGGGCCATGGGTGGCTTTAAAAAACGCGATCGTTTTTTCGATTTTTCTCGAGAAAAGTTCGTTTTCGTCTTTGTCATAGGTGCGGGCCGCCCGGTCCCAGTATTCCGGTGTTGAAAATCCTTTGTGGACCTGTCGGGTATCGCCGGGTCCGGTTTTGTCGTGTTCCCACTTTTTGATCCAGAAGTCCTTTGTGAAAATATTGTCACTGTTTTGATCCGCCATGCTAAAGTCCCGGTTTCTCTTGTACGTTTTCAATCTTGTCCGCCTGTCTCTGTTTTTCATCGACCTTATGTATTTCCATGATGACACTTTAGCGTTGACTTGACAATAGAGATTGAATATCTTGAATGGATCGGTGAAGATCAGACCCGTCGCCGGGCGTCCGGGAAAAGGAAGAACCCAGGCAGGGATGGAGGTCCAGTGAACATTAACCAGTACCAACATATTTTCACGTATGCGGGAATATACGAATTACTGACAGGACCCGTTTTTTTGATTGCCGTGGTTTGCTCCGTCGCAGGGTTCGTCTTTCAGGTAAAGCGGTTTTTCAAGGCAACCGTTCGGGTCAGGCGGCTTGGGATGCGAGAAAGTCTGAGCCGCAGGAATATCCGGAGTATGGTAAAGAATCCGGGGACCCTGTTACGGGATCTGCGGCATACCCTGTGGGCGCATCGGCCTGGTATGGCTATTTTTACCACGGTGTTTCACATACTTGTAATTATCACGCCGGTATTCCTGTTGGCCCACAATGTTCTTCTGAAAGAAGCCGCAGGCTTTTGCCTGCCGTTTTTCAGCGAAAGGGTGACTGACTGGTTCACCGGTACCATCCTTTTGTCCGGATTGATGTTTCCGGCAAGACGCCTGTTTTACAAAAACGTCAGGGCGGTCACTACCTGCTCTGATTTAGTGCTGCTGGCAGTGGTGCTTTTTCCCTATCTGTCCGGATTTTTACTGTATCACCAGTTGCTCGAGTTCAACAGACTGCTTATGTTGATACATGTGGCGAGCGGAGAGCTGATGCTGGTGTGCCTTCCTTTT
>JAIPEK010000031.1 GCA_021737205.1 Desulfarculaceae bacterium | reverse complement strand
GGGACTGGAACCATTTGTCACTTACCGACCATACCGCTGTGTTGAAGATGAACTTGATCCAGGAGGAGTAATCGTTGACTTCCCAGAATTTGGCAAAAGCGTTGACATAGGGAGCGTTGAACTGCCCGTCGGCCACACCGCTTGCAAGGGCCGTGGTCAGATCGCCCCAGGGCATGGGAACGGCCTTGGCGCCGAGGGCTTCGATCATCGCAAGCTGGGCCGCGTTGCCGCCTTCGGTCCGGATTCTGAGGCCCTTCATGTCGGACGGCTCCTTGATGAGCCGCTTGTTGTTGGTGAAAGCCACGAATCCACCCCCGTCGTCATACAGCCCCAGATGCCTCAGTCCGGTTTCCTTGCGGGCCTCTTCCATGAATTCGGCAAAGTACTCGCTGTCAAAGAACGAGTGCGCCGAAATGTAGTCCGGGAAAAGATACGGGGCGTACATGAGCTGATACTTGGGGAAGAATCCTGCAAATACACCGCCGTAGGCTACCGAAGACTGGATGGTTTTGCCCTGGATGGTCTGCCTGGTGACTTCCTTGACACCGCCCAGCGCGGAATTTCCTTTGACCACTACGTCTATGGCGCCGTCGGAACGGGTTTCCACCATGTTCTCAAAGTAGAGCATGGAAGCTGCGATGCCGCTCCGGGTAGCATCCGTGATGGTGTAGTGGGAAACCACCATCTTGTACTCGGATCCGATTGCCGGAATGCTGCACAGCAATAAAGCGGCAAGGGTCATCATAGCGACTGCAATACCTGTAAAACGTTTCTTCATTTTATACCTCCTACTGGTTGGGGTTTCAAAACCTGTTTTTCACAATATCTTCTAAATAAGTCATACAAAACCGTTTTCGTCAAGGGAGAGGTAAAATTTCCCCAATCGGCAATCTCATTGGAGGCGGCTGGTGAACCGGCCGGGAAAGCTGCGCTATGGATGAAACAAGCTACATTTTCAGCCACAGGAAAATGTAGTCCCCGTGATTGACGTCAATGGTTAGGTTGGCGCCTCTTGCTTCGGCATATACAATCCAGGCAGGCTTTTCCGTCCTGCCGCATTCATGAGCGGGATAAAATTCACCGGTTTTTCCGTTTTTCCAGGCCAGCATCATGGGGTTGCCGCTGATTTCACGTGCCTTTTCCCCGGCCATTTGTCTGGCTTGTTCAAATTCGAGTGTTTGCGCATCTTCGGTTTCAATAGTGACATATTCTTTTTCGGTATTGGTTTCATCCGGATAGACTCGTCCCATAAAACCCCCTTTTTTGTTGACAGGATATCTTGCAGTATATACCAGCAGCGCAGCCGGTACAATAGGGAATGAACCTGTCTGATTCAAACACAGTTGTCGTACGCCTGACAAGAAATCAGGAGGTCATCTCGTAGGCATCCCTGAGCGTATATACATGGGTCTCCCAGACCCGCAGGAACCGGTCATGGTCATAGACCGGTTTGGCGATCATTTTCATGCAGTATTCCATCTGGCCTTCGGTGGTGTCCGGTTTGAGTTTAAGGGCCAGCGCATGCTTTGAAAAGTCCCGGATCATAAAATCGAAAATCTGCTCGAGAAGATCTTCCCCCAAATCTTCCATGTCGTATTTTTCCAAAAGGAGCTGGCCGTAGGCAACAAGGGTGAAAAGTTCGCCGAGCGTCAACAGGAAATCCATGTTTTTGGCCTGCTCTCCGGAAGGAGTGGCATAGGTCAGAAAATCGGACAGCACTTTGATCTGTTCCTTGAAAATGTTGACATTGGGCAGATCCACCTTGTCATAGGCGATATGGTAGTCGTGGAACCGGATTTTGCCGAGCCCCTTGGTGGGCCCCTGGTTGAACAGAAAGGTGTCGTCCACGGGTTCGGTCATCTTGGGGATATCTGGAAATTCTCCGGGGTTGAAAAAGTAATTGGCCATGAACTTGATGACAAGCGCCATATTGACATGCACCGTTCCCTCGAGTTTCGGCAGCGCCCGGATGTCGGTGGCAGCCATCTCGAAATAGACGTCTTTTTCAAATCCTTTTGCCGCGATCACATCCCAGATATGGTTGATCACCTCTTCGCCCTGGGTGGGGACCTTCATTTTGACCATGGGGTCATAGAGAAGGTACCGGCGGTCGTCCGGGGAAGCCGCCCGCATGTAGTCCGTTGCCCTCTGGGCGAAGAGTTTCATGGCGGCAAGACGCGTATACGCATCCACGAAAAGCTGCCGGATGTGGGGGAAGTCGGTTACGTAGTTTCCGTAAAGGTTCCGGTTGGCGGCATGGTTGAGCCCCTCGAAAAAGGCATGGGTACAGATCCCGATGGACGCCCATCCCAGGTTGAATTTTCCCACGTTGATGGTGTTAAGCGCCATGTCCCAGGCCTCCCGACCCTGGGCCAGGATTTCATCTTCGGAAACCGGATATCCGCTCAGGCCGTATTCGGCCACGTATCCCTCCCAGTCCACTACATTCCGGACGAGATCGTAACCTTCTCTTTTGGGGTCGGCCACGAAAAACACGTACTCTTCGGTTTCGGAATTGACCCCGAAAGTGGATACGAACGAGGCTTCGTTGGCGTTGCCGATGTAGTATTTCCCGCCGTCCGCGATATATTTTCCGTCCCCGAGCGGGGTCAGCGACATGTCGGATGAATAGAGGTCCGCGCCGTGCTCTTTTTCCGAAAGGCCGAACGCGAAAATGCCCCCGTCCTTGAGATGATCGGCCGTCTTTTTCCGAATGGCCTCGTTTCGGCTCATCCAGATGGGGCCGAGTCCCAGGATGCTCACCTGCCAGGTATACCAGTGGGAGAGATTGTAAAAGCCCAGGATTTCGTTAAAATCGCAGTTCCGGAAAGTGTCCCACCTTGCATCCGGGTTGTCGTCAGCAAGTTCGGACGGGGTCAGAAGTGTGGAAAAAACCCGGTTTTCCTTTAAAAAGTCGAGGAAGTCCGAGTACCAGATTCGTTCATGGTAATCGTGCTTCAGCCTCTCTTTTCCCCTGGACTCGAAATACTCGATGGTCTTTTTCATGATTTTTGCGGATCGTTCGTCAAGGTGATCAAACGTTTCCGTTTTGGGGTTCAGCAACATCGCAAGGCCTCCTTGAGAATATGTTTGTATTTTTGATGGTTATAAAAAACATCAATTATTATGGTTAACATAGTTCAGGATAAAAATAAATGCAAACCCGAATCGAATCGTAAAAATTTATTCTGTAAAATTCCAATTTATACTGCCGCTGCCAAAGATTTGTTTTTTTCGCCCGGATTGCCAAGGTTGACATTCCCGGTCAATTGATTTATAAACATATAAAGATATATTTATATGATTTACATCCATTGAAATACAACATGACAAACGAAAGGTGGAAACACATTATGGAACATTTCAAAGCAGATTCACTTCCGGTTCTGATCGGAAGTTTGCCCATGGACAGTCATAAAGAGGCCACGGAACTCATCATGGAAAGTACGCCCGAGATCCCGTTGTGGGCCCAGCTTCCCAAATATCCGGAAGAAGGGATGATGGAGCAGTTTCTCACCGGCATGCCCGGACTTGTCAACCATGAAGGCGGCTCTTTTATCGATACCACAACAGAGGATTTCGACGACGAAATGCTTTCTTTTTTCGAGGAGTATCTTGCCGTGAGCAGTGAAGCGCAGCCTCTTGAAGGGTCACGCTTCGGGTTCACGCCGGAAACCGGAAAAGGCTTTGAGGAATTTCTCCGGCAGGTGGACGCGGCAGAAAAATCCTTCAAGGCGCTGAAAGGGCAGGTCACAGGCCCGGTCACCTTCGGCACGTCGGTCAAAGATCAGAATGATAAGGCCATTTTCTATGATGACCAGCTGAGGGACGCGGCCGTGAAAAAAATCGCCATGAATGCAGCCTGGCAGGCGGAAGCGTTTTCCGGAAGAGGATACAAACCGGTTATTTTCATTGATGAGCCCGGTCTTGCCGGATTCGGCACATCCGCTTTCATCACTATTACCAAAGAGGACGTCCAGCTGGCGGTCAACGAGGTGGTCGAGGCGGTGCATTCCAAAGGCGGGATCGCCGGCGTCCATGTGTGCGCCAATACCGAATGGGATCTTTTGCTCTCCTCGGAAATCGACATCATCAGTTTTGACGCGTATGCCTATTTTGACAACTTCATCCTGTTTCCCGACGTGATAAAGGAGTTTTTGGGCAGGGGCGGCATACTTGCCTGGGGCATCGTACCCACCCAGAATCCGTAGGAGATAGCCGCTGAAACCGTGGACTCTCTGATGGAAAAGTTCGAAGGGCAGGCCGCTCAATTTGAAAAGATCGGAGTGGACCGGGAAACCTTGTTGAACCGGCTCTTTGTTACGCCGAGCTGCGGGACAGGCTCCATTGACCTGGATTCGGCGAAAAAGGTCCTGGCACTGACAAAGGGGCTTTCAGACAGAATCCGTCAGAGCCGTTAGGCTTACACTGTTTTCCGGCCCAGGACCAGAAAGGTGACAACCCCTGCAATCATGATAACCATGCCGCAGGGAAAGGCGTTCCTGAGGTTTGAAAAATCCATGGCCGCACCCGCGGTCATGGAACCGGTCATCATGCCGATACTGTGGGCCACCGTCATGATGGACATCACCGATGCCATTGCGTTGCTGTCATCGCCCTTGACCACGGCAAGGGCCATGATGGCCGGCATACAGATCCCCCCGCCAAGGCCGAATACCACGACAGAGGCAATCAGGTCCGCATAAGAAGAAGACAGGGTCAGCATCAGCATGGAGACACTGCAGAGCATCCCGCCCGTGACCACCATCATTTTTTTGTTGGCCCGATCCGCCACCCATCCCATTGGCAGGTTTAACATACCGCTTATAAACACGCCGAGCATCACCAGAAGCCCGGTGGACGTCCCGGAAAGGGCAAACTCCCGGTCCGCGAACAGCGGAACGAAACACCAGATCACCCCGATGCACGAGGTGTAGGCAAACCGCATGAAAAATATGCCGGCAAGAGCGGGATCTTTTGCCAGAATGCGCATTCTTACGGGAACCCGTTCTCTTGACCGGACGGATTCCTTTGTCACCGACGGCAGGAACAGGATGCTCAATAGAAATCCGATTGCCGACAGGATTCCCATGCAAAGAAACGACGCATCCATGGAAAAGGTGTCCTTGATGGTGCCGCCCATCAGCGGGCCGAGGCTGAGGCTTGCAAACATGGACATGTTGAAAAGGCCCATGGAATACCCTTCTCTTCCGGTCTCCGTTATTTCTCCGATGTAGGCCTGAACCACCGGCATGATCATTGCCGAGGCTATTCCCTGTACGAACCGGATCAGGATCAGAGAATTCACGTCCGTGGACAGGATAAAGGCGATTGAGACCAGTGCATATCCGGCAAGTCCGGCCAGAATAAAAGGTTTTCTTCCTCTCTTGTCCGAAAGCCGCCCGAATAGAGGCAGAAAGAAAATCCTGGAAAACGAGAACGAACCGAACACAAGACCCACGTAAATCCCGGCCGCCCCGAGTTCGTGGGCGTACACCGGCAGGAGCGGCACCACGATCCCCACACCGGTGACCGTGGTGAAGATGGTGAAAAACAGCGTGATGAAGATGCTTTTATGCGGGGACGGGATAAACCCCTTCTTGAACCTCGGCAACAGCGACACCAGGCCTACGCCCCGTCCAGGTATTCTTCCACATGATCCAGGAACCGGCTCTTGTAGGCGAACTGCCCTTTCCGGTAGTTGGAGCAGGTGAGATACAGGTACTGTTCCGCACGTGTCATGGCCACATACATCAGGCGACGCTCCTCGCTGAGCTCTTCTTCCCCCTCCTGGAGGGACCGCCAGTGGGGAAACAGGTTCTCCTCGCAACCCACGATAAAAACCGCATCGAATTCAAGCCCCTTGGCCGAATGTATGGTGAGAAGAGAAACTCCACTGTCTTTCCGGTCCTCTTCATCCTTGCTGTCCTCCCGGATAAGGGCGGCCTCCTCGAGGTACTCGTACAGGTCCTCCTTTTCCCGGGCCGTGTATCTGAGCTGTTCGATGTTTTCCACCTTGGAAATATACTCGTCTTTCGTTTTGGCAAGTTTCTCCAGGTACGCTTTGTACCCGGTTTCGTTGATAATCTCGTCAATGGCCTGTTCCGGTGCGAGCGACTTTATTGAGTCCAGAAGATCGAGGACAAAGGTTAAATTGGTGTGCACTTTCGGGGTCAGAATTTTTTCGTGTACCGTCCGCCGGGCCGCTTCCATCAGACTCATGCCGGAGGACCTGACCGAGTTGATCTTCTTGATCATGGACGGTCCGATGCCCCTTTTCGGAGTATTGAGGATTCGTTCGAAAGAGACGTCGTCCGAGGGAAATGCCGCGGCGTTCAGGTAAGAATTGATGTCGAGGATCTCCATGCGTTCGAAGAATCCCTGGCTTCCCACCATCCGGTACGGGATGCCGAATTTACGGAAGGTCTTTTCAAACGGCAGGGAACAGAACTTGGTCCGGTACACAACAGCCACCTTTTCAAAGGGAATGCCCCGGCCTCTTCCGTCCAGTCCGATCACGCGTCTTGCTACCCATTCGGCCTCCTCGAGATCCGAGAAAAATTCCCGGATTTCCACCCTTCCCCCGGTTTTTCGGGAAAAGCATTTTTTGTCCATCTTGTCCGGGTTGTAATCGATGAGATCATTGGCCGCCTGAACGATCTCGTCGGCGGACCGGAAATTTTCCTCCAGCCGGAACACCCGGGCTTTGTCATACTGCCGGGGAAACCGGAGAAAGTGGTTGACGTTGCTGCCCCTGAACCCGTACACCGCCTGCCAGTCGTCCCCCACGCAGAACAGGTTGCCGTGGTCCCCCAGAAGGAGCCGGGTGATTTCCTCCTGCAGATCATTGGTGTCCTGGTATTCATCCACCAGGATATGGGTGAAATGCCGCCGGTAATACTCCCGGACCTGTTCGTGCTGTTTGAGGATATCCCGGGTTTTGAGAAGGATATTGTCAAAGTCCACCGAGTTCATTTGGAACAGTTTGTTTTCATAGGCCTTGAACAGATCATGGATATTGATGGAGCGCAGTCCCGGATTGAGATCAAAGTACTTTTCCGGGTGGCCCGAGTTCTTGGCCCTGGAAATCATGGAAAGTACGCGCCCCTCTAATTTTTTATCCATGTTGTGGGCCATCAGGACCTCTTTGACCGTCTTTTTCTGCTGGTACACGGACAGAACCTGGATAGGGGTGTCGTATCCCAGAAGATGGCAGTGGCCTTTGAGGATCACAAGGCATGCCGAGTGATACGTCCGCACCCAGGGAAACCGGTCGTAACCGAAACCGGTGATTTGGGCAAGACGGGACTTCATTTCATCTGCGGCCTTGTTGGTAAACGTGATGGCAAGGATCCGTTCCGGGTCGGCCCCGGACTCGACCAGTTTGGAAATTTTGGCCGTCAGCGTCCGGGTTTTCCCCGATCCCGCTCCCGCTACCACGAGCGCAGGGGTTCCTTCATGGTCTATTGCATTCTGCTGTTGCTCGGATAATTCCATTGGATTTGTTTCAGCTCTCCTTTATGATCTCATCCAGAATCGACTCCACAGCCGACCGGATCTGTTCGAGTTTCTGTTCAGTCTTTGCTTCGAACCTGAGCACCAGCGCCGGCTGGGTATTGGAAGCCCGGACCAGGCCCCATCCGCCGTCGAACAGCGCACGCATGCCGTCGATGTCGATGACCTCCCTCTCCTTTTGAAAATGCGCGGTAATGGCTCTTACCACCTCGAATTTTTTGTCGTCCGGGCACTCGACCCGGATTTCCGGCGTGGTAAAGGTTTCAGGCAGGTCTTTTATCAACCCGGAGACGCTCGTCTTTTCTTTGGTGACGATTTCCAGGAGCCGCAGCGTGGCATACAGAGCATCGTCATACCCGAAGTACCTGTCCTTGAAAAACATGTGCCCGCTCATCTCGCCGGCAAGTTCGGCGTTTTCCTCTTTCATCTTCTTTTTGATCAAAGAATGGCCGGTCTTCCACATGACCGCCCGGCCACCTTTCTGCTCGATATCGTTGTACATGTTCATGGAGCATTTGACCTCGGAGATGAAGGTGGCACCTGGTTTTCTTTCCAGGATCTCTCTTGCGAAGATCACCATGAGCTGGTCTCCGTAGATTACGGACCCGTTTTCGTCCACCACGCCGATCCGGTCCCCGTCTCCGTCGTATCCCACGCCGAGGTCGAGTTTTTTTTCTTTTACAAGTTCGATAAGGTCGGCAAGGTTTTTTTTGACGGTCGGATCGGCTTCATGGTTGGGAAAGTCGCCGTCCATGTCGCAGTACAGATCATGGACCTCGCATCCCAGTTCCCGCAGGACCGGAAGGGCGGTTGTTCCACCGGTTCCGTTGCCGGCATCGATCCCGATCCGGACCTTGCCGGTGATGTCGATATTGTTTGAAAGAAAGTTTTTGTAGCCGGTGAGAGCGTCCGCCTTGTCCTCTTTTCCACTGCCCTCTGAAAAATCCTGCTTTTCGATGATGGTACGGATTTCCTGCAATCCCTCCCCGTGGATGGAATCCGATCCGTTCATCAGCTTGAACCCGTTGTACTCCGGAGGATTGTGGCTTGCAGTGATCATGGCGCCTGCCTCCACAGGCAGGTTTTCAATGGAGAAATAGAGTACCGGTGTCGGGCACACACCAATATCCACCACATCGCAGCCGCTGGAAAGTAAGCCTTTGATGAACCGGTCTGCAAACCGTTCCGAGCTTTTCCGGCAATCCCGTCCCACGCTGGCGCCGGACTTGCCGCTTTTGCGCAGCAGGGTACCGTAAGCTCTGCCGATCAGCTCCGCATCCGATTCCGTGATATCTTTGTCCACAACACCCCTGATATCATACTCCCTGAATATGTTCGGATTCATAACGCCTCCTTTTATATTATATAAGTGCGGATAGAAGTGCAAAAACCCCCAGCGCCCAGCAATAGGGGGCAAACATATAAAACTTGCCCCGGTCGACGATTTTCAGCAAAAGGACAAGCGCGAAATACCCGGTGATGAACGAGACAACAGCCCCGTAAATGGTGGCGTCACCAAATGTTGAATTCGAGCTCATCGAATCCTTGATACTTAAAAGCTGGGCACCGAAAATGGCGGGCAGGCTCAGAAGGAAGGAAAACCTGGCAGCGGTTTTCCGCTCGATTCCGGCGAAAACGGCCGCGGATATGGTGGCCCCGGACCTTGAAATCCCGGGGATCACCGCAAGCCCCTGGCATATGCCGACCAGGAAAGCGGTTTTGTGCCGGAACCCTTCCACGCCGGCGCCGCTGTGGTCAAGAGACCGGGTCAGCCACAAAAAAGTACCGGTGACAAGAAGCATTGTGCCGACCAGAGGGACGGAAGAAAAAATCACATGCTCGTACTGTTTCAGAAAAAAACCGATACATGCGGTGGGAATCGAGCCTGTAATAATGAGGAGTGACAGCCGGATATTCGGGTCGTTTTTTCCTGCAGGGCCGCCGAATCCGATCCCCGGAGTTGCTTTGACACCAACCGGATTTGATACAAGTCCCCAAAGGCTTTTGAGAATGGAGAGAATCTCCTTTCGGAATACGACCACCGTGGCTGCGAACGTGCCCATGTGAACACTGATGTCGAATGCCAATGCAGGTTCCGTGATCCCGAAAAAATTCTGGCCCAGCACCAGATGGCCCGAGCTGCTCACCGGAAGAAACTCCGTCAGGCCCTGTAAAATGCCGAGTATGATTCCCTGGTAAATTTCCATCTTCTCACCGATATTCCTTGTCCAAAAAGTATATAAAAATAGTATGGATGGTCGCAAAAAGCAAGAATTTAAAAATTCTTGCATCAATGATCCGTATGGGATTACAATAAAAATTTCGTTTTTCAACAGAATAGAATTTTCAAAAAAAGGAGAGTTAAATCAGAATGTTAACCGACAGAAAAATCGGATTTATCGGCAGCGGAAACATGGCCGAGGCCATTGTCAGCGGGATCGTCAGTTCCAACGCGGCGCTCGGGGAAAACATCATCTGCTCGGACGTGAGAGCGGACAAGCTCAAAAAGTTCAAGGATCTGTACGGTGTGTCCACCACAACGGACAACCGGGAGGTGGCCAAACAGTCTGAGATCATTGTTTACGCGGTCAAGCCGCAGCTTCTCGGCCGGGTGTTGAAGGAGACAGCCGATCTCCTGGATATGTCGAAGCTTGTGATTTCCATTGCCGCAGGTGTGCCTCTTGCCGCCATCGAGTCATGTCTGAACAAAGAGTTGCGGTTGATACGGGTGATGCCCAATATCTGCGCCTTTGTAAAAGAAGGCGCATCCGCCGTGGCAGCAGGCAGTCACGTGCAGGAGGGGGACGTGGACCGGGCCATGGCCATATTCGATTCCGTGGGCAAAAGCATTTTTATCGAGGAAAATGTGCTCATGGATGCGTTCACCGGCATGAGCGGGAGCGGCCCCGCCTATATCGCCCTTGTGATCGAATCCATGTCCGATGCCGGCGTAAAACTCGGCATGTCAAGAGAGGATTCCCTCCTGCTTTCCATCCAGACGGTGCTTGGTTCTGCGAAACTGCTCCTGGAGTCGGGCGAGCATCCGGGACAGCTCAAGGACCGGGTTGCGTCGCCTGGCGGTACCGCCATCGTGGGCGTCCATACACTGGAACAGGGCGGATTGAGGCCCACCATGATCAATGCTGTGGAAGCCGCTTCCAAGCGGGCCACAGAACTGGGGGAACTTATGATCAAAAACTTTGCCGGGAACAATAACAAGTAGCCGCTTGTCAACCGGTTTGTAAATTTTGGTTTACAGGTTTCTCCGGCTGATTATATTGAAAACATGGGCCTGAAAGACGAATGGCCCCCGGTGTCTGCGTCCGGGAGCCATTCTGAACATAAAGTGAGGTGTTTGTCGCAGGTCTTTATGACCCGTTTCAACAGTCAGGGAAGCAATATGCGTACCAAAACCAAAAAAGAGCGACATCTTTCACCATGAAGGCCATGAAGGAACTGAAGAAAAACCTTCATGAACTTCAAGCTCTTCATGGTAATCTTTCATGTTTTGTTGAGCCCGAAAAGAACATGCCTGTGATTGATATTTGTATTGATTTCATTTGATTCTTTCGGTACAATCGTATTTACAATTCATGGATGGCGATTCGCCATCGTGTCTGAAATTCAAACCGAAATCATAAAGGGGGAAAGAATGAAGAAATCCGTCGTCAGATTTGCTGCAGTTCTGTTTGCTTTGTTGTTCATGGCGGGATGCGCGGCCCAGGGACCTGTGAAGTCTCCTGCACCGTTTCAGCCGGTAAAGATTGATGCGGACCGGTATGAGGCAAAAGTGGACAGCTTTCTTGTAATTTTTGACGGATCAAGCTCAATGGACGAGCGTTCCGGCGGCATGAAAAAATTTGCAACAGCAACCGAATTTGTAAAACGGATGAACCGGACCCTTCCCGAACTCGGCCAGATCGCAGGCTTCCGGTCGTTAGGCCACGACAAATCCGTATCCGTCCGGCATACGGAACTGTTCGGAAAAATGACCGGGTATTCCACTGCTGCAATGAACGATGCACTTGGAAAAGTTCATACTCCCGGTGGGACAAGTCCGCTCCAGGAAGCGCTCGCTTCGGCCCGTTCGGATTTTGAATTCGTGCAGGGGCAAAAAGCGGTGATCATCGTCAGCGACGGTGAAGAACCGTACATGATGCAGGCGGATGCAGTGGAGCAGGCGAAAAATCTTAAAGCCGCATATGGTTCAGAGCTTTGCATTTACCCGATCCATGTAGGGGATTCCGAGGCTGGAAAACAGATGATGGGAAAGCTGGCTGATATAGGAGAGTGCGGATTTTCCGCGGATGCGGCGGCTCTCATGTCCGGAAAGAAAATGGCTGATTTTGTGAAAACCGTATTTCTCAAGGAAAAACCGGAACCGGAACCAAAACCGGTGGTAAAAGAAGAGAAGAAAGAGGTCGTGAAAAAGCCCGAGAGGAAAGATACGGACCGGGACGGTGTGTATGACGACGAGGACGAATGCCCGAATACTCCGCTGGGCGCCGATGTCAATTTCAAGGGCTGCTGGACTGTTGCCGGGGTTCTGTTTGACACCAACAAGGCCACTCTCAAGCCGGAATCTCATGAAACGATAGGCAATATATACAGGATACTCGGTAAAAACCCCGGGCTTTCGATCATCCTGAAGGGCCATACGGACAGCAGGGGAGCCGCTGCGTATAACATGGATCTTTCTCTGCGGCGGGCCCGGTCGGTTCAAAGTTACCTTGTGGAAAAGGGGATCTCCCCTGACCGGATTGACGTCAAGGGACTCGGAGAGGCTGATCCTGTGGCGGATAATGATACAAAGAGCGGAAGAGCGAAAAACCGGAGAGTGGAGATCGAGCCGGTGTATTAGCAAGAGACAAGAGACAGGAAACAAGAGACAAGGAAAGGTTTTATTGGAGTTTCTGTTTTTATATGAAAGAATAACATTTTTTACCATGAAGGCCATGAAGGAACTGAAGCAAAATCTTCATGAACTTCATGCTCTTCATGGTGATTTTTCATCATTCGTTTTGTCCGTCAGGACATGGCTGTTATATGAAAGCAGTTGGGTATTGGGTTTTAGCTAACGCCTAAAAGCGAATACCCAATACCCGGCATCATATGAAAGATAAGCGAGTGCCGCCCTGAAGCTCATGAAGGAATTGAAGAACAGCCTTCATGAGCTTCAGGGTTTCTTTTGTGCCTGCTGTTAGAATTTGTCGTAGAAGATCATGTCCATGTCCACCCCGAAGCTGTCCAGGGTTTCCACTATACCGTCCACCATGGGCGGCGGTCCGCACAGATAGAATTCCACTTCAGCCGGATCATCGTGATCCTCGAGATACTCTTTTGCAAGATAGTTCTGGATATAGCCTGTGAATCCGTCCCAGCCTTCTTCCGGGGCCGGCCGGGACAGGGCCACCCGGTAGAAGAAATTGGGGTACATTTGGTCCAGCTTCTGAAAGGTCTCTTGGTAACACATCTCCTTGCGGGTTCTGGCCCCGTACCAGAGACTGATTGTCGACTTCGTCTTTCCGCCCTCGAGCAGGTCGAGCACGTGGGAACGAAGTGGCGCGATTCCGGCGCCGCCGCCGATAAAGCACTTTTCCCTGTCGCTCTCCTTGACGAAAAAATCTCCGTACGGTCCGCTCACCGTGACTCGGTCCCCCGGTTTTAGACCGAATACGTACGAAGATCCGAAACCGGGCGGAATCCCGGAAGTCCCCGGCGGCGGTGTGGCGATTTTCACCGTCATCTTGAGAATATCCGATTCATGGGGCGGGTTGGCAAGGGAGTATGCCCGGAATCCCGGGCTGACACCGGAGGAAGTCAACTCCAGGAGATTGTACTTTTTCCATTCGCTTACATACTTGCTGTCGATGTTGAAATCCTTGAAGCAGAATTCGTATTCCGGCACGTCGATCTGAATATACGCCCCCGACTTGAAAGAAAGGGGCTCGTCCGGCCGGAGCACCAGCTCCTTGATGTAGGTAGCCACGTTGTCGTTGGAGACCACTTCGGCCCCGATTTTCTTGACGCCGAACACCGCCTGGGGCAGTTCGATCGCCATGTCGTCCTTAACCTTGAGCTGGCAGGAAAGGCGTTTGCCCGCTCTTTTGTCGGC
>JAIPEK010000030.1 GCA_021737205.1 Desulfarculaceae bacterium | reverse complement strand
ATCAGTCTCTGCCGGATGGTCATGTACGGAATGGAAAACGAGACCCTGCGTTTCCGCTGCCGGGTGATGGTGATGCCCGAGGCTATAAAGTCTCCCTGTCCCTGTTCCAGACGATAAAACAGGCTGTTCCAGCCCGGTGTTATGATATCCATCTTGACCCCGAGACTTTTTGCGAACTTCGATGCCAGTTCATATTCAAATCCGGCAGGGGCTCCCCGGTAGATGTAATACGAATTGGCGCTGTTGGTCGTCAGAAGCCGGATGCGGTCTTTCTGCCGTATCCTCTCAAGGGAGCTTGTGCCGGTGTCGGTTTTCTTTTTATGGATGGCCACGCAAAACGCGGTTAAAATGAGGCAACACGAATAAACAACGATGGAAACGAGGTGTTTTTTGAAAAATTGATTCATCTTATTCAGTCGTTGTATCGGCATTGCTTTCGACTTCAATCGACGTTGCATGGCGGAATCCGCCGGGAAGTTTCTTTCCTCTCTGGGCCCGTCTTCCGGTATATTCCTCAAGGTTGGCCCCGCTCAGCCGCAAAGAATGTTTGCCGGAGCGAATTACAAGATTCGAACCCGAAGGCAGGATTTTCAGAGTTTTGATTCGTTCAGGGTCCTCGGATTTCAGCTCTTTGGGCGGAATTCCGATGATTTTATTGCCCTTGCCTTTGTCAAGGACCGCCATCCTGTTCACGGGGAAAACCAGAAGCCGTCCTTTGCTGGTAACAACAGCGATCCGGTCCGTCTCTTTGTTGAAAACGGGCACCGGTTCCATGAGCGCTGCATTTTCCGGAAGCTGAATCAGAAATTTGCCGTTCCGGCTTTTGGCCTTGAGATTGGAAAAAGGTGTCAGGAAACCGTATCCATGGTCTGAAAAAACAAATATGATGGTCTCCTCTTTTTCCGCCACCATGTATTTGATAAACGCGTCAGGTTTTATGGAGAGCCTGCCGGTGATCGGCTCCCCGAAACCTCGCGCCGACGGAAAGGTGTGGCAGCCAAGGCTGTAGCACCGGCCCTCTGAATCAAAGAAGGCGGCATGTGCGTCGCTCCATGTCCGGCTGTAGCTTAAAAGATGGTCGTTGGCCTTGAATTTGAGATTGTCCGGTACGATTTCGTGCCCCTTGGCGGATCGGATCCATCCGTTTTCAGATAAAATCACGGTGACGGGCTCGGTTTCAATGACATCGGATTCGGAAAAAGCCCGGGCCTCTTCCCTTTCCTTGATGGGGGAAATACGTGAATCCCCGTATTTTTTCATGTCGGCCCGGATTTCTTTTTTGATTTCCTTTTTGATCAGCGTATCCGAGGACAGGATTTTTTCAAGCCGTTTGCGTTCTTCTTCCAGCTTGTCTTTTTCCGACATGATCCTGATTTCTTCCAGCTTGGCCAGCTGTCTAAGCCGGATTTCAAGAATGGCTTCGGCCTGGCGTTCTGAAAGATCGAAACGGGAAATCAATTCTGTCTTGGGATCATCGCTGTCCCGGATGATCCGGATGATTTCATCCAGGTTCAGGTAGGCCGCCATCAGGCCTTCCAGGATATGCAGCCGGTCCACCACCTTGTCGAGCTGGTATTCAAGGCGCTTTCGGACGGTTTCAAGGCGGAATTCGAGCCATTCGGACAGAATGGTCAAAATATTTTTGACTCTCGGGTATCCGTCAATGCCGATCATGTTGAGATTGACCCGATAGGACCGCTCCAGATCGGTTGTGGCGAACAGATGGTTGACAAGGCCCTGTTTGTTCACTTTGGCGGATTTGGGAACGATGACGAGCCGGGTGGGATTTTCATGGTCGGATTCATTCCGGATATCGTTTACCATGGGCAGTTTTTTTGCCTCCATCTGGCCCGCGATCTGCTCGATGATTTTTTCTCCCGAACCATGATAGGGAAGGGCGGTGATCACGATGTCGTCATCCTCAAATGTGTATTCCGCTCTCATTTTGATTTTGCCGCCGCCTGTGGAGTAAATCTCCCGGATCTGTTCGGGGCCGGTGATGATTTCCGCTCTTGTCGGGTAGTCCGGCCCTTTGATCAGCGTACATATTTTTTCAATATCCGTGTCCGGGTCGTCGATCAGCTGGATCAGCGCCCGTGACACCTCGCATAGGTTGTGCGGGGGAATGTCCGTGGCCATGCCTACGGCGATTCCGGTGGTTCCGTTGAGCAGAAGGTTGGGCAGCCGTGCCGGAAGAATTTTGGGTTCTTCAAGGCTGCCGTCGAAATTGGGAATCCAAATCGTGGTTCCCTGTCCGATTTCATCGAGAAGAAGTTCGGAATAAGGGGCAAGCCGGGACTCGGTATACCGCATGGCGGCAAAGGACTTGGGGTCGTCCATGTCTCCGATGTTGCCCTGGCCGTCCACCAGGGGATACCGATATGAAAACGGCTGGGCCATGTGGATCATGGCTTCGTAGCAGGCCGTGTCCCCATGCGGATGGAATTTTCCCAGTACATCCCCCACCGTACGGGCGGACTTTTTGTGTTTCGCGTTTTTGCCGAGCCCAAGCTGGCTCATGGCATAAATGATTCTTCTCTGCACCGGTTTGAGACCGTCTCCGATATGGGGCAGCGCCCTGTCAAGGATCACGTACATGGAGTAGTTCAGATACGCCATCTGGGCGAAATCGATAAACGGCTTCGTCTCAAAACCTTCCATATTGTCGGGTGTGTTAACTGTCATTATTCCAACTCGTTTATGTTGCCTTTTTCTTCAATCCACAGTTTGCGCTCCCGGATTCTTTTTTTTCCCAGAAGGATGTCCATGGTTTCGAATATGCTCGCCTCGGCGTGGTACTGTTCGTCAAAATCCGCCACCAGCTGTACCAGCCTTCTTGTTTCCGGGGCGATGGTGGTTTCCTTGAGCTGCACCGGATTCATTTCCCCAAGGCCCTTGAATCGCTGAACGCTTATTTTGCCGGGTCTCTTGCGGCGGTTGATTTTTTTTACAGTGCTCTTTTTTTCCGATTCATCCAAAGCGTAAAAGGTTTCCTTGCCCACGTCGATCCGGTACAGCGGCGGGGTGGCCAGAAAAAGATGTCCGTTTTGCACGATATGGGGAAAATGTTTGAGAAACAGGGCGCAAAGAAGGGTCGCAATGTGGAGCCCGTCCGAATCCGCATCCGCCAGTATGCAGATTTTGTTGTACCGCAGGTTCGAAATATCCGGTGATTCCGGGGTGACGCCGATGGCCACCGAGATATCGGAGATTTCCTTTGAATCGAGGATGGTGGAAGAGTCATGATCCCAGGTGTTCATGATTTTGCCCCTCAGCGGCATGACCGCCTGGAAACGCCTGTCTCTCGCCTGTTTCGCAGATCCGCCGGCTGAATCTCCCTCCACAAGGAAAATTTCCCGTTTGTCCCGGTCGCTGCTGGTGCAGTCGGACAGTTTGCTTGGCAGAGAAGGACCGTTGGCGGCTTTTTTTCTGGATACCTTTTTGGCTTTCCGGATTCTGTTTCTTGCGTTTTCCACGCAGGCCATCGCCAGCCGGTTGCCTGCTTCCGTGTTCTGGTTCAGCCAGAGACTGAACGCGTCCCTTGTCACGGAGCTGACAAGGGTGGTGCAGTGGCGGGAAGAGAGTCGTTCCTTGGTCTGTCCGGAAAACTGGGCATCGTTGAGTTTCACCGAAAGGACGAACCCGATGCTCTCCCATATGTCTTCCGGGGCGAGGTACACCCCTTTGGGCAGGATATTCCTGAATTTGCAGAATTCCCGGACCGAATCGAGCAATCCGGACCTGAACCCGTTGACATGGGTGCCGCCCAGGGGTGTGGGGATCAGGTTGACGTAACTTTCCCGGATATTGTCCGCAGGTTCCTCGGTCCAGTTTACCGCCCACGCCACGCTTCCTTCTTCCGTTTTTTCCGATCCGGAAAACGGAGTTTCAAAGATGGTTTCTTCAAGGATGTTTTCGGACAGGTAGTCGTTCAGGCCTTTTGTGTACCGCCAGCAGAGGTGTTCTTCCGTAATCTCGTTTGTCAGGTTCACGGTCAGGCCGGGGCACAGGACGGCTTTTGCCCGCAGGGAGTGTTTGAGTATGTCAAATGAGAATTCCTGTGTTTCAAAGAAACCCGGGTCCGGATAAAATAGGATGGAGGTGCCGGTGTGGGATTCGGCAACCCGGTCAATGACGGTCAATTGTTCCTGCTTGCGTCCTTTTTTAAAGGAGATCCGGTATTTATCCCCGCCCCGGCGGATGGTGATGGTCAAAAGAGAGGACAGGGCATTGACTACGGAAACCCCCACGCCGTGAAGCCCTCCGGAATAATGGTAGTCCTTGTTGGAAAACTTGGCTCCGGCGTGGAGTTTGGTCATGATCAGTTCAACACCGGAGATCCCTTCTTCGGGGTGAATGTCCACGGGCATTCCCCGCCCGTTGTCTGATACTTCCATCCCGCCGTCATGCCGGAGACACACGTCGATCCGGTCCGCCCATTCGGCAATCGCTTCGTCGACGCTGTTGTCGATGACCTCAAAAGCCAGGTGGTTCGGACTGGATGTGTCCGTGTACATGCCCGGCCTTCTCCTGACGGGTTCAAGGCCTTTGAGGATTTCGATGGAATCGGCGTTGTATGTGCCGGCATCGGTCACGGCTGTTTTTTCAGTGCTGTCTGATTCAAAAAGTGTCATAAGTTATGGAATTTCACTATAAAACATACTATTATCAAAAATGAAATAATCATATACCATGATCATTCAAAAAAGTAAAAAGTTTGGGCCCGTCAATGGAAATTATCCTGAACCTTGACGCACACTGCATTGAAACCGGGATTCGAAAAGAGTATAACCGGGCGGTGACAAGGTTTCTGCGGAACGGCGCTTTTGACCGGCAAACCGGACGGAAAGTGGAAATTTTAAAATTTCTTTTGGAAAATTTGCACTTTCATATGATAAGGTCGAAGTGCGAAACGTATCTTCGGGAAAAAAACAATCATGCGTCCATTGTTGAGGATGCCGGGCGTCTTGAAATTTTTGTGAACGGCAAAAGGGTGTATAAAGGAAAAACGGCAATCGATGAAGACTGATCCCCCACCGGCCCATTCCGCTTCCGCCGGAATAAAAAAGACGTGGGAAAAATTGGAGCACAAGGAGAGGGAAAACGCGATTTCTCAAGCGGGTTCTCTTGACCCGGCCGATGCGGTGGTGCTGATTATCAAGGGGATTTCTTCCTACCATTTCGCTCTGCGGAACCGGGCAAGAAGGGCTCTCGGAGAATTAACAGTAAAACTTTCGGACGATTTTGCCGCCGCGCATGACAAAAAGACGTATCTTGACCTGATCGAACAGTCGGATGCTTTCTGCGCCAGGATATACAGAGAAATGGTTTCCGGCGCACTTGAATCAGATTTTCCTCTTTATTTTAAAGCCCTTCTCGAATCAAAGGGAAGGGGACCGTTTTACGCCTGGAAACTCCTCTGCAGAGGTCATTTGTCCGCCCGGAACTTTCTGTCTCTGCTGGAGACCTTTTCAGAGGAAGAGAAATTGTCTCTTGTGCTGCAGTACATTGACGCAAGCCCTTCGGTAAGAAGGCGGTGGGCGGTTGTGTGTAAAAAAATAATTGCCGGAATTGAAAGCCGCCGGGCGGTTATCGCTCTTTTTGCGGACCTGTTTGACAAGGGCAGGGAGCCGGATCCGGTTTTATACACGCTGAAGGTTGTGAAAAATCCGGAAAGACTTTTGTATGAACACCTGTACTCCCCGGAGCCGCAAAAAAGGGGAGAGGCACTCAAAGCGGCGTCCTACATCCTTCAAAAGCTGGACCCTTCGTTTCTGGCCAACACGTTGAGAACGGAAACAGACAAAAATATCCGCATCACGGCACTGAAAATTATCGAAAATTCCACAGCCGGAACATATGCTTCTATCTGGCCCGATATTCTGAAACTGGTCTACACCGGCAGCCGGGAGGAGGCACTCAGTGCATTCAGAGCCATCGTGGTGGCGGATGACGGGGACCTGCCGGGTCTTCTCGAGAGTATCCATTTGAATCGGAATGAGCTGATGAACGATATTCTGCAAGAGATTGCCGGGTTTTCCAGGATCGCGTTTTTCTTTATCCAGGATATCGCATTCAACAGAAAAAAATACAGTCGGATCCGCATCGGTGTGCACCGGGCCTGTATACTCGGTATCACAGCAAAAAGGCCGGAAAGGGTGCTGAATGTACTCAAGGGATTCCGGAACCATGCGGATGATGAACTCCGCATGAATATCAACAACTTTTATGAGAAAGTGGGTCGGTATCTGGCCGAAGAAAGGGAGGATATCGGGACGACCCCTTTGGTTCCGGTTGAAAATACCCGGCAGAGCCATAAAAGTAAAAAGAAATTTTTCAGAAATCTTTTGTCGCCACCGCTGGAGAAAAGACTGGCTGTTCTCAAGGAGGAGACCGGACGCAACCGGTATGATTTTGACCGGGAGCACATTGAGGCGATGGATCTTTCCGGTATCAGTCCCACCGGGGCGGTAATTTTTTTTACCGAGTGCCGGATCCTGGATTCGGATTTTTCCCGATCCCGGATGTATGGGGTCTGCTTTGAAAACTGCATCCTCCATGATGTGAATTTCAAAAAGGTTTCGTTTGACAGGGTCTCGTTTGAAAATTCCATTCTGGTGAATGTGGATGCCGCGGGATCGTCCATGGTAAGATGCAATTTTAAAAACACCAGGATTCACAACTGTGATTTCAGCCGGGCGGATATAACGGATTCCTTTTTCACCGGCGCATCCATCGCCAAAACCTCTTTTGCCCGTGCCGATATAACCGGGGCTTCTTTTGTACTGACGGATCTGTCACTGGTTTCTTTTGCCGACTCATGGGCGGAATTTTCCGACTTTACCGCTGTTTCCGCCCGGTTTTCCCGGTTTGCTGATTTCACGGAACTTCTGTTGAGAACCGAATACGCCGATTTTAACGCACGATCCTTTCAACTGGTCCCGGATGATATCCCCGATTTTGATGAAGCGGTTATATCTTCGATTGAAATGCTGATTTTTATCGAGTTTATCCATTACGGCAGAAAGATGTTTGTCAAAAAAAACAAACTTTCCCATCTCATTGCATTGGACGTGTTCGCCCGGAAACAGGCGGACTTTTTCGAGATCATTCCGCTTATGCTCCATGAGAACATCGATATTCCGGGCTATGGAACAATCGATAAAAACTGTCCAAAGGGAATTGCCGAATATCTGCCTGAGAGTGAAACAGGCCGGTTGGCCCGAAAATACATGGACAAAAAGCAGGTCCGGCTGCGCCGGCATCCCGGGGCCTATATCGAAGGGCTCTTTACCATCGGGAGTACCGGTTCCATCGCCCAGGCCGCGGATTCGGATATTGATTACTGGGTCTGCATAAGAGAGGAATTTTTTTCGGCGGAGCAAAAAGATCTTTTTCAGAAAAAGCTTGATCTGTTCGCCCGCTGGGCCGGAAAAGAATTTCGGATGGAGGTGAATTTTTTTATTGTGGACGTCAACAAAGCGCTTCACAACGAATTCGGCGAGCTTACCTTTGAAAGCTCCGGATCGGCCCAGGCCCGTATACTCAAGGAAGAATTCTATCGCACCATGATCCGCCTTGCCGGCAAAATTCCCCTTTGGTGCGTATTGCCCGTGCCCGTCGGCAAGAATTACTATAGCCGGATCAACAGCCTGGTCAAGGGATCGCTTCCTACTTCCAGATACATCAACCTCGGGGATCTTCACGGCATATCACCGGGTGAATACTTCGGCGCCTCCATCTGGCAGATGTACAAGCTGTTGAACAGTCCGTTCAAGTCCGTCATCAAGATGGGGCTTCTGGAAAAATTCATCAACGAATACGGCACAGATCCGCTGCTTTGCAACCGGGTCAAGGACCTTTGGATGAAAGCGGGTACGCACATGATGATATACCGGAGCGACCCCTATTATACCCTTTTAAGAGACCTCATGGACTACTACCGGAAGGAAGGGGACCGGGAAACCACCACACTGATACAGGTTTGTTATTTTCTGAAAATGAAATTTAAAAGAGAATCGGATATCCGGAACACACTGTTCGGTCTGCGGGCGATTCTGATTGAAAGATGCATGAAAGACTGGGGCATGAAAATGGACGATGTGCTGGACATCGGCGGGGTTGAGGATTGGGAATACACACGGACCGTGGAGCTTTCTTCCAAAATCAAGCGATATATGATCGGCAAGACCCGGGTCATTAACAAGTCGTTCCGGAACAGTTTTCAAAAGCATTCCAAAATTACCCCCGAGGAGAGGACCGCGCTTGTTCGAAAAATAGTGGTGGAGTTCGGCCGCAAGAAGGGGAAGATAGAAAAGACTCTGCTTCTTTCAAGAAAAGACCGGCATTTTCAGAGACTGAGTCTGAAATACGCCGGTCCGGATCACCCCGGCGGGGCCTGGGCATTGGTCAGCAAATCTTCCGGCGGCGGCCTCGGCGAAGATGAACCGATTAAATCCGCCGGCCGGATCGAAACCATCTCTGCCTGGCTTGTCAACAATTCGTTTGCGGCCGATGATACGGTGATCAATCTGGTGCCGAATCCCACCTATGTGACAATTGATGATGTGAACAATCTTCTGATACGTATGAATCGATTTTTTCAGCCGATCCTGCAGCAGCCGGTTGATTTTTCAACGCTTCTGGGCGATCCCGTCATAGTGGCCGCGTTTGTTTCCCTTAACCTGTATGCGCCCAGTAACTGTCTGTCGGTTCAGCATTACTGTGTGGTTTATGTCAACTCATGGGGAGAGATGTTCACCGAATCGGTGAACGGAAAAGGCAACAGTCTTTCCGGGGGCGATGAGGTCAGGCGCAGTATTTGTTCGCTACTGGATCTTCCCCGGCTTCCGGAAAATACATATTTTTATCTGCCCAGGTCATTCAGCGGTAAAATCGATATATGACGGCCTATCCGTAAAAATCCGCAACCGCTTGCACAACTTTTTCCGGTTCATCGATCATCTGAATGATGTCAAGGTTCTCCGGGGATATCATTCTTTCGCCAACAAGTTTCTGCTTCACCCAGTCGATCAGGCCCCGCCAGTAGTCGGAGCCCATGAAGATCACCGGGACCGGCCGGATTCTTTTGGTCTGGATCAGGGTCATAACTTCGAATGCCTCGTCCAGGGTTCCGAAACCGCCGGGAATAATGATCACCGCTTTTGAGTGTTTGATGAACATCACTTTCCGGATGAAAAAGTACTTGAACTCCTGCCGGATGTCTGCATATGGATTGGGGGTCTGCTCCGACGGCAGCAGGATGTTCAGCCCGACGGAAGTTCCCCCGGCTTCGCCGGCTCCCTTGTTGGCGGCTTCCATAACGCCGCCGCCGCCGCCGGTAATCACGGCGAACCCCTGTTCTGCAAACAATGCCGCTGTTTTTTCCGCTGTTTTATAGTATGCACTTTCCGGGTCGGTTCTTGCGGAACCGAAAATCGATACCGCCCGGCTGATATCTTTGAGGGTGTCCATCCCTTCAACGAATTCCCCCATTATTTTGAAAAGTCGCCAGGCTTCTCCGCTTTCCACGCCGTTGATCGGGTATTGTTCATTCTTCATGTCGGATCCGTTCCGTTCTTGCCGGCATACAGCCGGCGGTTTTTACACACGTCACCCTTTTCCCTGGTATCCTATGGTCACCTTGTCCTTTTCCACAATCACCGGGACTTTCCGGTTACCGTCGGAGAGCTCGAGCATTTCATCGAGCCCGGCGGAATCCTGTTTGACATCGATATATTCCACATTTGCACCTGATTTTTCATATGCTTCACGAGCATTGTTGGTGTGAGGTCAGGCGCTTTTGCCGAAAATCCTGATTTTCCGTGACATGTTTTTCTCCTTTTTTTTGAACGGGCAAAGCCCATAGTTCATTTCTATTGCCAAATTAAAATCCATGCATAATTTGTAACCGTTCACGGTTATCGGTTCAAGGTTCACAGTTTTTCCATTGATTTCAACTCTTGAATTAATCTAGTCCCTGTTTTTTTAACCGTGAACCGTTACCATAATTTGTATCATGAAGGCGCCTGTTTATCAATGTCGGGGTTTTGGTTTCATTGACTTTTTGAAGAACAAACGGTAATATGCACACGAATCTATATGGAAAATACTTTGGAAGAAAATAGTTTATACACCCGCAGAGTGACCATTTCCAATTCTCTTGGAATGCATGCAAGGCCCGCTGCAAAAATTGCCGAAATTGCCGGCAAGGCGGTACACAATGTCTGGATCATAAATGACAACTCAAAGGCGGATGCGCAGAGCGTCATTGATATCCTTTCCTTGTGTATTATCGAAGGGAGCTTGGTCACCGTGGAAGTGGAAAGCGCAAACGATGTGGAAATCCTTGATGAAATCATCAAACTCATTGAATCCGGTTTTGGAGAATAAATACTGATGGGAAATTCCGGCTCTGAACAAGTTGTGATAAATGGTATCGGCGGGTCGCCCGGCATCTGTATCGGCAAGGCCTATATTGTGGACCGGGAAGGTGTTGATGTCATAAAACGGTACCGGGTGGATGAGGCCGGGGCCGCGCAGGAGATCAACCGGTTCAAAAATGCCGTGGAAAAAGCAAGGCAGGAACATGCAGCGGTGATTGACTCCCTCGATGATGATCTCGGTTCGGAACTGAACATCCTGGAAGCACATATGGTGCTTTACAAGGACAAGATGATTTATGAAAAAACCGTGGATACCATCAACAATGAGAAGATCAATGCGGAATGGGCGCTCAAAAAGGTCTCACGGCAGGCCCGCCTGAGATTCAAAAATGTGGACGACCCGTATCTGAAATCCAGGGCTGATGATATCGCCCAGGTGGCCGAGAAAGTGATGTCTCACCTGACCGGAGTCCAGGACATCAAAATTTCGGAGATCAACAAGCGTGTGGTCCTGGTGGCCCATGATCTTTCTCCTGCCGATACAAGCCAGATTCAGCTCGAGCAGATACAGGGTTTTGTGACCGACCGCGGGGGAAAGGATTCGCATACCAGTATCATTGCCAAATCTCTGCGGATTCCCTCCGTGGTGGGACTCGGCAAGGCAACCGCCGGCGTTGCCAACGACGATCTGATCATTGTCGACGGCGGCGGGGGAAAAATCATCATCAATCCGGATGAAGAGACGCTTATCAGATATGAAGAGAGAAAAGTCCGTTTTGAGCGTTACCATGCCGGACTGGAAAGATCGAGTTATCTGCCGGCCGTGACAAAGGACGGCGAGACCTATACGCTTCTCTCCAATATCGAGCTTGTTGAAGAGGTGGTATCTGCAAGGGATAACGGTGCCGAGGGAATCGGCCTCTTCCGGACGGAATTTTTATATCTGGACCTGAAAAGGTTCCCCACCGAGGAGGAGCTTTACAGCAGGTACAAGGAAGTGGTGGAGCTGATGGCCCCGGCTCCGGTTACGATCCGGACCCTGGACATCAACGGCGACAAGGTCAATCCCAGTCTGTTTTCCCTGGAAGAGGCGAATCCGGCGCTCGGGTTAAGGGCGGTGCGTTTCTGTCTTAAAAATCCCCAAGTGTTCCTGACCCAGATCAAGGCGATTCTACGGGCGGGGGCTTCCGGGAATGTGAAACTTTTGATTCCGATGATCTCCTGTGTTTCGGAAATTGTTCAAGTCAGGGAAATTATCGATCAGGCCGTCAATGAGCTTGAAAAGGAAAACAAGGAGTTCAGCGGGAAAGTGGCATTGGGGATTATGATAGAAGTTCCCTCTGCAGTGATCGTGGCGGAGAAACTTGCCGAGTATGTCGATTTTTTCAGTATCGGGACCAACGATCTGATTCAGTACTCAATGGCCATAGACCGCCGGAATCGACAGGTGGCCCATTTATATCAGCCCCTTGAACCTTCGGTGATCCATATGATTCGATTGACCCGCGAGGCGGCTGATAAAAAAGGAATCGATCTTGCCATGTGCGGGGAAATGGCAGGAGAACCCGTTAATATCCCGATTCTGATGGGACTGGATATCAAGGAGCTTTCCATGAATCCCGGATCGATACCGACCGTGAAACAGATGATCCGCAATCTGGACTCAAGCGAGACCAGGAAAGATCTTGAAAAGGCTTTGACCCTTTCTACCGCCAGGGAGGTACGTCAGATGATTTCAGATAAATACAAGGAACTTCTTGTGTTCAATGGACAGGAATAATAAACCAATGGAAAATGATCGCACAAAAGTGATTGCCAACAACAGAAAAGCCCGGCATGATTTTCATATCCATGATGAATTCGAGGCCGGGATAGCGCTGGTGGGCACGGAAGTCAAATCCATAAGAGGCGGGAGGGTGAGTTTCAAGGATGCCTACGCGGATATCAAAAACGGAGAGGTGTTTTTAAAACAGCTGCATATATCCCCTTATCCGCATACCTATTTCGGGAATCACGAACCCTTGAGGTCAAGGAAACTCTTGCTTCACAAATATGAAATCAAGAGACTGACCGGTAAAATTAAAGAAAAAGGGTTTACCCTTGTTCCGTTGCAGATCTATTTTAAAAACGGGAAAATCAAGGTGAAGATTGCGCTTGCCAAAGGCAAAAAGTTTTATGACAAACGCGAAGATATTAAAAAGCGGGACATGCAACGGGACTTGGAAAGAGAGCGCAAAAAATACTGAAATTTCGCTTATGTATTGACTTTCAATCGATTCAGCGTTATACTGTCAGGTAAAGATATGTTCTTTTACAATTGGGGGCGAAATGGCTTCGACGGAGATGAGGATGCTTCAGGTAGCATGCCGAGTACCGCAGGCTCGTAAAACCGGCGGATATTAAATATAATTGCAGACGATTATAATTACGCCGTAGCCGCTTAAGTCGGCTACCGTCCTGTTGAAGATTTTCCTGCATATTCAACAAGGGCGTCGATCTCGCAGGACCGCCGCAAAAAAGTGCCCGGCTTTTTGCGGTTGAATTTTACCGGGCTATACTGCATTGTATCCCTCCTGAAGGAGACAATGCAGCCAATTTTAAAGTTCAGGATAAGCATGTAGAAGCCGAGGTTGAACATCTCCGGACGCGGGTTCAATTCCCGCCGCCTCCACCAACAAACCCCCTGAAAATCCGTATTCCCGGGCATTTTTGCCCTTCAAATTTCATCTCGGCACAATCTATGCCTTTTCAGCCTCTTTGCATTTTATGCGCTTATCCGCATCCAGTTCTTTTTTGAGCTTGCCGGACCAGTGAAAAGTGACAACCCGTCTTTCTTTCAGGGTAACCTTTTCGCAGGTAGCTGGGTTCTCCCTTTTCTCGGCGCTTTTTCATCCACCCGGAATTTTCCGAAACCGGATATCATCAAATCATGCCCCGATTCGAAAGAGGATTTCATGATTTCCAGCAGGGTCTCGATATGGTTTTTGGAAACTTGCGGTGAAAATTCGAACTTTCTTTCAAGCTTTTCAATCAGCGCTGCTTTGGTCAGAGTCAAAAGATTTTACCCCCTTGTCTTCCCGGCATCAATGCACCGGCTGAATGGTTATTTATTTGTTCTCCCGCTGTAAAAAACCGCTCAAAGCTTCAATCATCAGTTCTGAAATAGTAGTTTCATTATCCCTGGCATGCCGTTTCAGCCGGTCGACAAGCCCACTCGGCAACTCTACGGTTATACTCTCCATGGGCTCCGAATACCG
>JAIPEK010000029.1 GCA_021737205.1 Desulfarculaceae bacterium | reverse complement strand
TTTGCGTTTCGATATGCCGTGCTCGGGGCGTGAGACCATAGAAACCATGTACCGGTTCGGTGCGACCGCCCTTGCGCTGGAAGCGGAAAAAACGATTTCATTTGACAGAGAGAGAATGATCACACTGGCGGATGAATACGGCATTGCCATTGTGGCCATGACCAACAAAGACTTTTATCCATGAACGGTCCAAACGGCGGGCATATTGTCGTGATAACCGGAGAGCCGTCTGGGGATGTTCATGCGGCGACTCTTGTCAGGGAAATCAAGCGAGCCGATCCGTATCTTACTTTTTCCGGGATAGGCGGAGAAAATCTGAAAGCCTCAGATGTGGATCTTTTTTACCATATACGGGATCTTTCCGCCATGGGCGTGACCGAAGTGATGTTTCAGGTTCGGAATATCCATCAGGCGTTTTCTTTGTACAAAAGACAGTTAAAACGGCGTAAACCCGATCTGGTTATACTGGTGGATTATCCCGGTTTCAATCTCAAAGCGGCCGAATATGCCAAAAAGAATTCGATACGGGTACTGTACTACATTTCCCCCAAAATATGGGCCTGGAAATACGGCCGGATAAAAAAAATCAAAAAGTATGTGGACCATATGTCCCTGATTCTTCCCTTTGAAGAAAAAATATACCGGAAAGCTTCCGTGCCGGCTACTTTTGTAGGCCATCCGCTCCTGGACAGCTGCCCGGAAATCAACCGGAAACCGGAGAAGAAACGGGACGGAAGAAAGACGGTAGTCGGTCTTCTGCCGGGATCCAGAGCATCTGAAGTCACACAGCACCTGGAGTTGATGCTCAAAGCTGCTTGCTTCATAAAAGACAGAAAGCCGGAAACCACCTTTCTGTTGTCCATTGCACAGTCGGTTGATTTTGAAAAAATGGCTGATGTGCTTGAGAAGTACAACCGGCAGGATCTGTTTCAGATTGTCAAAGGGGCCCCTGAAAGCATATTTCGACAATCGGATCTTCTGGTTGCGGCTTCCGGGACGGTTACTCTGGAGGCGGCAATTTACCGGGTTCCCATGATTATCGTATACCGGATGTCAAAGTTCAGTTATGCGATTGCCAGACGGTTTGTCAAAGTACAATACGCCGGGCTTGCCAATATTATTGCCGGAAGGGAAATCGTGCCGGAATTGATTCAGGAGGATGCCCGGGTCGATTCCATTGTCGAGAAGGTCATTTCTCTGATGGAAGAGAAGCGTCTTTCCCGGATGCGGCACGAGCTTTTGACAATCCGGAACATGCTCGGCGGCAAAGGGGCTTCGAGACGTACCGCGAATATAGCGGTTCAAATGGCAGGCCGGTAAATTTGTGATCTGTTTTGCGTTGACAAAAATGTTTAGATCATTACAATTAACAGTGTAAATGTACAAAAAATATATTACGAGGTATCTGGTTAACTTTGATAACTGCCGAATTGACGTTACTTATAATCTGTCTTTTTCTCTCCGGTTTTTTTTCCTCTTCTGAAACAGCATTGTTCTCCATCAGCAAAGTCAAAGCTCTTCATATTGCCAAGGAAGGCTCCCGGCTTGATAAACTGATTCTGCATATGAAGGAGGATTCGCATAAACTTCTGACCACGATTCTCATCGGAAACAATCTCGTGAATATCGCAGCTTCCGCCCTTGCCACCGCTCTTGCGATCGATTTCATTCAGTCCAATGCCGTGGGAATTGCCACAGGAGTCATGACGATGCTGATTCTCGTTTTCGGAGAGATTTTTCCCAAATCCTTTGCCACACACAATAAAATACTTGTGGCACGAATCGTGATCATGCCCATATTCTGGATGTCCAAACTCTTCTCCCCCCTGATTTTTCTGCTCAACTTTATTCCCAAACTGGTGGGTGCGTTTGACAAATCACCGAGGGTTACCGAAGACGAGCTGATGACCATGGTGGAAGTAGTGGAGGAAGAGGGGCAGATCAAGGAAGAGGAAAAAGAATTCATTTCCAATATTTTTGAATTCGATGATACGAGCGCATCCGAAATCATGACGCCGCGGGCGGATATGTATGTGATCGACATTGAACAGGATATCGATATCGACGAGGTGCTCAATTCAGGTTTTACAAGAATTCCCGTAATCCAGGGAAATATTGATAATGTAATAGGGATTTTGAATATCAAAAGCCTGTTTTCCGAATTTAATAAAACCTGCAGCTATAAAACCGAACAAACATCTGTGGACATAGCCGGGATCATGAGCCGGCCCAATTTCGTGCCCGGATCCAAAAAACTGGATTCTCTTTTGCAGCAGTTCAAACAGTTGAAGAATCATATCGGAGTTGTCATTGATGAACATGGAGGAGTTTCCGGGATCGTCACCCTTGAGGATGTGGTGGAAGAACTTGTCGGCGATATCAGTGATGAAACCGATACACTGGACCCGGAAATTATTAAACTTAAAAGCGGAAAATGGCTGGTTTCCGGAAAAATCGGGATTGATGAAATCAACAAGTTTTTTCATTTTTCCATTCCCGTCTCCAACGATTATGATACCTTTTCCGGATTTGTGCTGGACAAGCTGGGCCGGATTCCCAAGGCAGGGGAAACGATAAAGGTGGATGATTTTTCCGCTACCGTCAAGGAAAGAGACGGAAACCGGATCAAGAGTTTTATCCTGAAAAACGACACCGCCCAGTGATAAAATTTTTCAATAAAATCCTTGACATTCTGAAACAATATGTATAAGCAGGAGATATTGTTTCAAACAAACTGATTTTAAGGAACTTGAAAAACAGATGATGAAAGTTGTAGCGACAGGCAGATTCTTTTTTTATTTTGGGTATTATTTTTATCATACCGATCTGCCTGTGGTGCGCTGAATCAATTCATAAATCGAAAAAGGCAAAAGCAGCAGCAGATCAAAGACCGCTGCGTCTTTTTTGTTCGGGCCGCAGGATCGAATCCTGCGGCCCTTGTTATTTTGAATGTCAACCGCATACTCGAAGGTGGGAAGTCCGTAATGAACGATACCGGGAATACATTGGAAGAGAGGTTAAAACAGCTGAGAGACGACATTGACTCCATTGATTCAAAGATAGTATCCCTGATCAATGAACGGCTGCGGATCGGAAGAAAAATCGGGAAGATCAAGCGCGAATCCAAAAGCAATGTCTTTGACAGGTCCAGGGAGAAAAAGGTGATGGAAAAGATCACCCGGTTGAATGACGGACCTGCGGAAAACAAGCTTCTGCGCTACATTTTCAATGTGATCATGATGGCCACCAAGGATATCCAGAAAACCCGGCTTGTCAGCTACCTTGGCCCGGAAGCCGGGTATTCCCATATTGCTTCTCTGAACCATTTTAAACATTCAGGCGATTTCAGGGCCCAGCCCAATATTTATGAAGTCTTCAAAGACGTGAACAAAGGCACGAGCCATTACGGCGTCATCCCGGTGGAGAATACCATCGAGGGGGCGGTCACCCATACCCTTGATCTATTCATGGAATTTGATCTCAAGATTTGCGGAGAACAGTACGAGCCTGTTTCATATGATTTGATTTCGGGTACCGGGGAGGCCGATCTTGTGGAAACCATCTACTGCCATCCCCAGGCCTTGTCCCGGTGTGAAATGTGGATTCAGCGGATGTATCCGTATGCCGAAATCATAGAAGTCGGCAGCACGGCCCGGGCAGCAGCCATGGCGGCTGAGGATGAGCACGCCGCCGTGGTCTCGAGCAGCCAGGCCGCCCACATTTACAATCTTCAGACCGTTGAATCTTCAATCGAGGATTATCCGGGAAACATCACCCGGTTTCTGGTTATCTCCAGGGAGAGCATGGGAAAAACCGGGCGGGACAAAACTTCGATTATGTTTTCGACCTCTCACACCCCCGGATCTTTGTTCAAGGCGCTGGAGCCGCTGGACAAGGCCGGGATCAACATGGTCAAGCTCGAATCCCGGCCCGCCAAATACCACAACTGGAGCTACTGTTTTTTCATGGACATTGAAGGGCACATGGACGATCCCGCCGTTGATAACACGCTTGAAAAAATGAGTGAGCTCTGTCTTTCCCTGAAAATTATCGGGAGTTACCCCGCTTGCAAAGAGGAAGAACCGTTTTGAAATCCATTAATTCTCAAACCGACCTGTACTGTATATTCGGCTCTCCTGTCGGCCATTCAAAAAGCCCGGCCATACACAACATGCTGTTTGCAGAATACGGGATCAATGCGGCTTATCTCGCTTTTGAGCCGGAAAATATGAAAAGCGGTATTGCTGCCGTCCGATCCTTCGGGATAAAAGGAGTTTCCGTGACCATTCCGTTCAAGGAGGAGGTGATTCAATATCTTGATGAAACCGATGACGAAGCTTTGCGTATTGGTGCTGTCAATACCGTCGTTTACCGTTCGGGGATTCTGAAAGGGTACAATACAGACTGCTTTGGTGCTGTGGCCCCGTTACGGGATTTCGGGATCGAAGGAAAAAGAATCGGCATTATCGGTGCCGGCGGAGCGGCCCGCGCAGCAGGTTTCGGTATGATCCGGGAAAGCGGTAAAGTGACGGTGATCAACCGATCGGTCGAAAAAGGTGAGAAACTTGCGACGGCTTTGAGCTGCCCGTTTTTGAAACTTGAAGAGATCGGCAGCCGTAAGTTTGATATTCTTATCAACACCACGCCTTCGGGGATGTTCCCCGATACGGAAGAAAGCCCTGTCCCGGATCATGTCCTCAAGCCGGGGATGGTGGTGATGGACATGGTGTACAATCCTGTTGAAACCCTCCTGCTGCGACAGGCCGGTCAAAGGGGTTGCCATGCAATCAGCGGCATTGAAATGTTCATTTGCCAGGGGGCGAAACAATTCGAGCTGTGGACCGGCATATCCCCTTCCATTGATAAACTCAGACAGGTAATGACGGAAGAGACGGTATAAATGAAAACCATACAAAAGCGAACACTCCGGGATACCGAGGTCAGCATTCCCGGTTCAAAAAGCATCTCCCACAGAATGATTATCATGGCCTCTCTGTGTGAGGGCGAGTCAATGGTCAAAAACGTTCTGTCCAGCGAAGATATTGAATTGACGATTTCCGCTTTGCGGTGCATGGGAGCCGTTATTTACAACTCGGATACGGCCGGCTTGAAGATCCGGGGATTCGGCGGAAGGCCGCTGGCGCATCCGGATCCGGTTTATCTGAGAAATTCCGGCACGTCCATGAGGCTTCTGGCGTCGATCGGCGCGCTTGGAAACACGGATTACCTGTTCACCGGCAATGCCAGGATGTGTGAACGCCCCATGGACCATCTGCTGAAAGCCCTGAACATGGCAGGGGCGGATGTCCGATCTCAAACCGCGCAGGGCACGCCGCCGGTTGTCATCAATGGAAAAGAGTGTGCAGGCGGTAAGATCCGGATAGACTGTTCGGTCTCCAGTCAATACCTGTCCGGCCTTCTGATCGCAGGTGCGGTAATGGAAAAAGGACTTCATATTCATGTGGAAAACAGCCTTGTGTCCACTCCGTATGTGAATCTCACCCTTAACACCATGAAGAAGTTCCAGGTTCATGCGGACAAAATTTCCGACCATGAATATCGCGTGCCCGGCGGACAGCGCTACATGCCGGGTGAATTCACAGTGGAACCGGATCTTTCCAATGCAGGGTATTTCTGGCTTGCAGGGGCGGTCACAGGAGCTGCGGTCAAAGTGAAAAACGTGACCCCTGGTTCCCTCCAGGGGGATGTCAAGCTGATCTATGTGCTCCGGGACATGGGATGCACCCTGGATATCCAGGAGGACGGCATTACGGTGAAGGGCGGGCACCTCAAAGGGGTGGATGTGGACATGGGCGATATGCCGGATGCGGTGCCCGGCCTTGCGGTGGCGGCCTCATTCGCCCAAGGCGGAACCGTTATACGGAACATCGGCCATCTTAGAGCCAAGGAGTGCGATCGGATCGACGCGGTGGCAAGCCAGCTTTCCAGGATGGGCATAACAGTGGATACCGGAGAAGACTGGATGATCGTTCACGGCGGCACACCACACGGGGCAGTGATCAAAACCTTTGATGATCACAGGATCGCCATGTCTTTTGCCGTGGCAGGCCTCGCCGTCGAAGGCGTAACCATTGAAAAGCCGGGATGCGTGGGCAAATCGTTTCCATCGTTCTGGGACATTTTTGATGCGTTGGAAGGGAAAAGATGAAGATTTTCCTGATCGGCTACAGGGGCACCGGAAAAACCACCACGGCAAAGCTGCTTTCTGAATTGCTCGGATTTTCCTTTATAGACACCGATCAGGGGATCGAGGAGAGAATCGGCGCTTCGATCCGGGAGCTGGTGGAAGAAAAGGGGTGGGAATCATTCAGAACAATGGAACAATCATTCCTGTTCGGGCTTGAACATACCGACAATGCAGTAATCGCCACAGGCGGCGGTATTGTACTTGATCCGGCAAACCGGTTGTTTCTCCGGGAAAACGGCATGGTATTCCGGCTCTGTGCAGATATGGAGACACTTCTTTCCCGGATCGGCGCGGACCCCGGATCGGATTCATCAAGGCCCTCGCTTACGGGCCAAGAGCCGGAGGACGAAATCAGGGCTGTATGCGAGCAAAGAGAACCGTTTTATTCACAAACGGCACATCATCAGATCGATACAACCCAACAGACACCGCAACAGGTCGCCCTTATTATAAAACGGAGGATTGAAAATGGCGGGTAGTACATTTGGAAAAATATTCAGTATCACCACGTTCGGGGAATCCCACGGGAGAAGCATCGGGGTTGTCGTGCAGGGATGCCCCCCGAAAATTCCCCTGACCGAACAGATGATCCAGAAAGCGCTGGATGAAAGAAAACCCGGCGGCGGCATAGGCGGCACACGGCGTAAGGAGCCGGACAGCGCAATCATTGCTTCCGGGGTTTTTGAGGGCGTGACCACTGGAACGCCGATCATGATCATGATCGAAAACCGGGATGCCGATTCAAGGCCGTATTACAAAAGCGCCCATGTGTACCGGCCCGGCCATGGCGATATCACCTATCAGTCCAAATACGGCATCCGGGACTTTCGGGGCGGCGGAAGGGCTTCGGCCCGGGAAACCGCGGCAAGGGTCGCTGCAGGCGGTGTGGCTTGTGCGTTCCTTTCGCTGCAGGGAATCGAAGTGTCTGCATATACCATTGAACTTGGCGGCATAAAGGTGGATAGCCTGAAAAATGAAGTGCCGGAAGATAGTTCGCTGCACTGCCCGGACCCGGAGGCGGAAAAACAAATGGAAGAAAGGATCCGGCAGGTGAAAAGGGAAGGGGACTCTCTCGGCGGCGTGGTTGAAGTCACGGCTTCCGGGGTCCCGGCCGGACTGGGTGACCCGGTTTTTGACAAGCTGGATGCGGATATTGCAAAAAGTTTTATGAGTGTCGGTGCGGTAAAAGGAGTGGAAATAGGAGCCGGATACGAGTCTGCAAGGATGACCGGTTCGGTGAACAATGATCCCATCGGCAGGCAGGGATTTGAATCCAACAACGCAGGCGGCATTCTCGCCGGTATATCCAACGGTGATGATATTGTGGCAAGGGCATGCGTCAAACCGATTCCCTCCATTGAAAAATCCATGAAAACGCTGGGTCGGGACGGAAACGAGATTGAGACGTCAACCTCCGGGCGGCACGATATCTGTGCCATTCCCAGGATCAACCCGGTATTGAAGGCCATGATGCAGCTGACTATAGCAGATCATTTTTTAAGGCAGAAAGCGGTTTTATGAGACCTGTAGAGACCATCGGAATCATCGGCGGAAAAGGCGGCATGGGGCAATGGTTCAAAACGTTTTTCACCGGCCGTTACGATTTCCGGGTGCTTGTATCGGATCTGGATACCCGGCTTTGCAATGAGGATCTTGCAGAATCCTGCGATGTTGTACTTTTAAGCACGTCTGTGGAAGCGGCTGTAACGATTATGGAACAAATCGGTCCGATTCTTCGGGAGAATCAGCTTTTGATGGACCTTTGCTCCCAGAAAGAGGTAATCGTGGAGAAAATGGTATCCTCGGCCCGTTGTGAAGTGGTGGGAATGCACCCCATGTTCGGCCCTTTTACCGAATCCCTCGACTCCCAGAATATCGTTCTGTCACCGGGAAGAGGGGAAGAAGGAATCGACTGGGCGGACCGGCTGTTTTCAGGGGCGGGCGCCCGAGTCACTCGTATGGAGGCCTCCCTTCATGACCGTAACATGGCCGTTGTCCAGGGATTGACCCATTTTCTTTCCATATGTTTCGCCAGGACCCTTCAGAAAATGGACCTTCACCCGACCCGGATGTTCCACACTTCCACGCCCATATTTCGAATCAACTCGGATATTATCGGGAGACTCTTTGCCCAGGATCCGGAACTGTACGCAAGCCTGATCCACGACAACAGGTACGTGCCGGACGTACTGGATGCGTTTTATGCCTCCATGAAGGAAAGTTCGGCTTTTCTGATCGAAGACTCCACTGAAAAGGGTTCGGATTATATCTCCGGGATCGGAGAATTCATCGGGAAGTACAGGCAGGATGCCATTCTGAGAAGTAACAGGTTTTTAAATATTATTTTTGAAGAACAGGAGGACGAAAATGCATCAGACGTATGATATCAATGTGGAAGGCTTTGAACCTTTGATCTCCCCGGACAGGTTCAAGCAGGAACACAAAATGACGGAAGAATCCATGGAAACCGTAATGAGGGGAAGGCAGGAGATCAAAGATATCCTTTCCGGCAAAGACCAGAGGCTAATGGTGATCACCGGGCCCTGCTCGGTTCATGATGAAAAGGCGGCGCTGGAATATGCAGAAAAGCTTGCCGAACTCAAGGAAAAGGTCAAAGATACATTTCTCCCCGTCATGCGGGTCTATTTTGAAAAGCCGCGAACCACTGTAGGGTGGAAGGGCCTTATCAATGATCCGCATATGGACGGAAGGCGCGATCTTACCGAAGGGCTGAACAGGGCGAGAAAACTTCTTCTATCCATAACCGCCATGGGTGTCCCCACCGCAACCGAGTTCCTCGATCCCATTATTCCCCAGTACATTGCAGGGCTGGTCTGCTGGGCCGCGATCGGCGCCAGAACCACTGAATCCCAGACACACCGGGAAATGGCCAGCGGCCTTTCCATGCCGGTGGGATTTAAAAACTGTACGGACGGGGCGCTGAATACCGCGATCAACTCCATGATCGCCTCCAGGTCTCCTCAGAGTTTCCTGGGTGTGGATCCAAAGGGCCGGACGGGGGTCGTCAGCACCAAAGGGAACCCGGATACCCATATTGTGCTGCGGGGCGGCAGAAGACCCAACTATGATTCTGTAAGTATCAGGGAGGCGACAGAGGCGCTCAAGGAGAAGGACCTGCCGGGTGCCATCGTGGTGGACTGCTCCCATGCCAACTCCGGGAAGAAATTTTCCGGCCAGAAAATTGTATGGGATGACGTGATCAACCAGTACATCAACGGCAATACCGCCATAAAAGGACTCATGCTGGAGAGCAATCTCGGCGAGGGCAGCCAGAAGATCTCAAGCGGGACTGATAACCTTGTTTACGGGGTGTCTGTTACAGACGAGTGTATTTCCATGGAGACCACTGAAGAATTGCTTGTCTCCGGCCGGGAAAAAGTGCGGGAAAGCGGGAAGATAAAAACGGCCTGAAACCGGTGTGTGGTCGGTATGGCCTGAGGGGCCCTTTGACGGCTGTCGAGCCGCAAAAGGCCCCCTTTGTCTCTACTGTTTTTCCACGATGTCGGATTCCAGCCGGTTCGCGATTTCAATGGCGTTGTCGAGCTTTTCGTTTATTGCAAACAGCTGGATTTTGAGGGTTTTGAAAGATGCGGGCGTAGTGATGATTTTCCGGTCTCCCTCGAGAAGTTCGGCAAGCTTGCCGGAACGCTCTGCAAACCGGGTCAGTTTTTGGCTGAAATTTTCAATTTCCTTTGCCCATTTTTTTCTTTCTTCCTTATCCACTTCAATGCTCGCATTCCCTGTTCCGTTCACGAGATGGTCGATCTGATAGTCTTCCGGATTTGCGATAATTTCATACATGATCAGTTCTCCTTCAGTATACAGGTTGTTGTTTGAATACGGCGCGTATATGTAAATACTATTGGATGATCCGTTTTAAGTCAAGCTGCCGGACAAAAGAAAATCCACAAGATCTCCCCTTGTCCGGATAAGGTTGAGAATTGATACCGTATGCTGGTACCGGGCATCTGAAAATTTTCTTTCGGCAGTAACAAGAAGGGTATTGGCATCCATCATGTCCACACTGTCGGCCAGGCCGTACTTAAACTGCATCCGGACGGCGTTGTAATTCTCCCGTGCGGATTTCAGTTCATCCTTCAGTGTTTTCAGCGAACTTCTTGCTGTCTGGTACTGGTACCAGGCATCTTTCAGTTCCAGTAAAAGCGCGTCTTTGGTTTTTGCAAGCCCGTTCTCCGCTTTTCTCTCTCCGGCAAGGGCCTGCCGGATGTCCGCCCGTCTCAGGCCGCCGTCGAATATGGTGAATGTCAGCTGGGCGGTGATGGATTTGTTTATGGTTTCCGTGCCTGGATCTTCCATCATACGCGGGTATTTGTCATATTCCGTGTCCGTATCTGCATATTCCCCCTCTATGGAAAGCTCGGGCCAGAATGCCCCTTTTTCATACCGGATATTCTTTTGAGCCACCTCTATGTTTTTTTGGGCCTTTTTCAGCTCCGGTCTTTTTTCAAACATCGCTTTTTTAAGCTGATCAAGTGAGGAATCAAACTCTTCCAGGCCGAGTTTCGCATCATTGGTCACGGTGAACGGTTCTTCAATGTCAACGAGGTTTTTGAGCGAAGCCTTGGCAAGCTTGAGGTTGTTCACAGCCTTGACATATTCTGTTTTTGATTTGGACAGTTCAGCTTCGGCCCTGTAAAGGGCGGTTTTTGTGACATCTCCCACGTTCAGCCTCTCCTGCACCGCATCCCTGTGTTTTTCAAGGCGCTTCCTGTCAGAGTTGGCTATATCCACGAATTTTCTGGCGGAAAGAATGTTGTAAAAGGTTTTGGCCACCTCGAACAGATAATCGGATTTGATCCTTTCAAGATCATACGCCTTTTTATCAATTTCATCCTTGCTGATGTCATAGGCGATCAGTTCTTTTCCGTTCAATGTGAACGACTGGTTGATTTTTACGCCCAGTGCATCCGTATCCGGGTTCCGTTTCTGGTATTCGGCATCCTTATAATCCGTTCGGCTGCCATAGGCGGTGATTCTTGGAACCAAAACGGACAGAGCCCGCTTTTTATCCTGTTTCGAGATATACAGGTCCTCCCGGGCGATCCGAATGTCCTGAGCGGTTTTGTCCGCAATTTCACACAGTTCGATCAAGGAGTATGTGGTTCCGGCATGCAGAGTGCCGGCAAAGGCCGGCAAAAGTAAGACCATACACACTAAATAGCCAATTCTTTTCATCTTCAATCCTCTGATATTGTCATGTTGTATTGAAAAGTTCAGTCAATCAAATCGATATAATAACATCATATAAAATAAGGTCAATATATGGAAACAAACTGTAACGGTTTACAGTTGACTGGGGGAAAAAGGGGGGCTATCATGAAATCAAGCTGTAACCGACCGGTAATACATCCGAAATTTTATCAAAGAGGGGCTGCGTTCCTATCATGACGGATCAGTGGAAATTGCTTTTGGTGGATGATGAACAGGACATTAGAGAAGTGACTTCCCTTGTCATCAAGGACCAGGGATTTGAGGTCTATACTGCCGAAGACGGGGTTACCGGTTTTGAAATGGTGGAAAGCGTGGCGCCTCAGATTGTCGTTACTGATGTAAAAATGCCGAAAATGGGGGGCATTGAGCTTTTACGGAAAGTGAAAGAGCACTTTGAAGATATCGAAGTAATCGTAATCACGGCGTTCGGGGAGATGAATCTCGCCATTGAAGCCCTTCAGCTCGATGCTTCCGATTTTATCAATAAACCCATTGATGATGCCGCTTTGAAACTTGCCCTCTCCAGGGCAAAGGAGAGGTATCTGTCAAGGCAGCACCTCAAAGAGTACACCCGGTTTCTGGAACAGAAAAACCTGGATCAGGCGCGCATCCTTCACAGGGACAAGCTCATATCCCTGGGAAGGCTGTCGGCAAGCGTGGTTCATGAGATCAACAATCCGATCTCAGGGATTCTCAATTATGCCCATCTGATGAACCGCATGATCAAAAAGAGGAACGGCTCAGACATTGATATGGAAAAATTTTCTCGATTTCTGGATATCATGGAATCCGAATCCTCCAGAATTTCGGAGATTGTGTCAAGCCTGCTCACCTTTTCAAGGAAAAGCGAGGCCACGTTCGCCCGAGTCGACGTAAAAACGCTGCTTGAAAAATCCGCGCTTCTCTGCCGGCACAAACTCGAACTTAGCTCCATTGAACTTGCAATGGAAATTGATCCGGAGATCGAACCGATCCACGCGGATTTCAACCAGATCCAGCAGTCCATTATCAACCTTGTGTTCAATGCCGTGGACGCCATCGGAACCGGGGGGAAAATTACCATAAGCGCAATGAACAAAAAGGAAGAGGGACAGGTGTGGATCGTGGTCCGGGACAATGGAAAAGGGATCGACCCCGAAGAGATAAACCATATTTTCGAGCCGTTTTATACGACCAAGGATGAAGGATACGGCGTGGGGCTGGGCCTTTCCATTATTTTCGGTATTATGGACCGGCACGGAGGCTCCATAGAGGCGGATTCAAAACCAGGGACGGGCACCGCTTTCACTTTGCGTTTTCCGTTCGGAGGACAGGACCGGTGAACATTACAATTTATCAGCAGATGCTCCTGATCCTTGAATATCTGAATATCGGCGGCTTGATCGTGGGTTCGGACAGGCGGGTTGTGGATTTGAACCGGAATGCCGAAACGCTGCTCGGGCTGGAAAAAACGGAAATCGAGGGGCATAACTGCAGAGAGGTCTTCTGCGGGCTGCCCTGCTTTTCAAGCTGCCCGCTCAAAGGGGTCTGGAGCGAGGCCATCAAGGATATGGATGTGGAATTTCTTGATGAACACCTGCAAAAGCACCGGGTCACCAGAATCGCAGCTCCCCTTTATAATGATCAGGGCACGCCGCTCGGGTGTTTTATGGTGCTCCAGGATCACTTTCCCTATTCAGAGCTTGTCAGCCGGATTCATTACGAGGAACAGAGCCTGAAAATTATCCTGGACAGCCTGAACATGGGGGTTTTTACCGTGAACCGGAACGGGCTTTTAACGTTTTTCAACCAGGCGGCTGAAAAGATTTCAGGCTACAACCGGATGAATCTTCTGGGAAAAGAATGGCACGTCCTGTTCAACCGAAAACTCGCCAGAGAGGGTGGGGGCCTTTATCAAGCAATGAAGGGCGGCAGTTCAGTGAACGGGGAAAGCGGATACATGATCGGGGCCCAAGGGGAAAAAATACCGGTAAATGTGGACTACATCCCGTTGATGAACGATCACGGCCAGCTTGTGGGGGGATTTGCCACCCTCCAGGACATGACCCTTGCAAGAGAGCTGGACAAGGCGATTACGGAACGGTACAAGTTCCATGACATGATCGGGAAATCCCCGGTTATGCAGAAAATTTTCGACATGGTAAAAGTGGTGGCCGGCACCGAATCCACCGTTCTCGTCCAGGGGGACACCGGCACGGGCAAGGATCTTCTGGCCAAAGTCATTCATTCGGAAAGCAACCGGAGGGACCGGCCCTTTGTCAAGGTCAACTGTGCCGCGATCCCGGACAATCTTATGGAATCCGAGATTTTCGGGTTTGTCAAGGGCGCGTTTACCGGCGCGGAGAGAGACAAGCCGGGACGGTTCAGCGAGGCGGACACCGGCACCATATTTCT
>JAIPEK010000028.1 GCA_021737205.1 Desulfarculaceae bacterium | reverse complement strand
CCTTTTGATAAACCAGCGCCTCGAGTTTGTCAAGCCTTTTATGAAGCTCCCTGAGCTCCGACCCGGAAGGGATTTCAAGTCTGTCTAGTAATGTCCTGATGACCCCTTCCCAGCTGACACGCTGTTCCTGATTTTCCGTCATGATAATCCTCCGTTTTAAACTTTACAAAAAGTGATAAAAACACCATGATTAACATACTGAAAAAATAAAACGTTTTTCAGGTTTGGCTGATCGCGGTAAAATTTATACCCTTTCGCCTGTTTTTGCTGAACAGTGAAGTTGAATCTTATCGCAATTTGAAGTATATATTCATATCTAACTTATGGGGATAATAAAAGTCAAGTAGTAATTGTATTGTATGGAAAAGTTCAGTAATCAATGAAGAAAAAAATAAAGATTCCGGTAGAAAAGCTCCAAGACCTCAAGGGGGATCCGCATTCCATAGCAATGGGAGTGGCGGTCGGCGTTTTTGTTTCCATTACCCCCACCATTCCGCTGCATACGGTGATTGCGCTGGCCATTGCCTACATCCTCAAGGCAAGCAAACCCGCCGCCGCCATCGGCGTATGGGTGTGCAATCCTTTCACAGTGGTGTTTTTCTATTTTGCAAGCTACAAAGTCGGTGTGACAGTGTTCGGGGATGCTCTGACAGAGGCGGAAACGGTAAGGGCATTCGTGGAAAACATTGAAAAGGATATCGATATCCATGATAAGATCGTTTATTTTGTCGACTTCATCAGAACCCGGCTGAAACTCTTCTTCATCATGCTTGCAGGTGGGATTATCCTGGGCATGCCCGCCGGGGTGATATCTTACTTCATCACAAAGGATTTCATTCTCAAAATCCGGTCAGCAAAAGCAAAACTCAGATCCCAAAGGCAAAAACATGACACATCCGGCAAAGATTCTTAAAGAAAACAAACGGTTTGCGGAAAAAAAACTCGGCCAGAATTTCCTTGTGGACCCGTCATCCGCCCGGATGATCGTCCAGGCCGCCGGTATTGAACCCGAAGATACCATCCTGGAGATCGGAGCGGGCCTCGGGGCCCTTACCATCGAGGCGGCACGGAAGGCGAAAAACGTTATTGCGGTGGAAAAAGACAGTACTCTTGTACCGATTCTGAAAAAAGAAATCGAGGCGGCCGGTGCCGACAATATCGAGGTGATCCGAGCCGACGTTCTTACACTTGATATCGAAAAACTGGCCGGTTCAAAAGAGCTTGTCATCATGGGAAATCTCCCCTATAATATTTCGTCGCAGGTATTGTTCATGCTGGTGGAAAACCGGCGCTCGGTGAAAAGGGCGGTTCTGATGTTTCAAAAAGAGCTTGCCGAAAGAATCACTGCGCAGCCCGGCGAAGCCGATTACAGCAGACTTTCGGCCGTGATGAATTACTGCGGTGAAACGGAAAAAACAGCCGACCTCAAGCCGGATCTGTTTTTCCCGAAGCCGGAGGTGAGTTCGCGTGTGGTCCGTATCTCCTTTTTCCCGCAGAAGGTTTCCAGGGAAAAGGAAGCGCTTTTGTTCCGGATAATCAAGGCCGCATTTTCCAAGCGGCGCAAAACGTTGCGAAACTCTCTTGCCGGCCCTGAATTGAACATCGACAAACACCAGGCGGAAAAATGGCTTACCGATTCCGGCATATCACCGGAAAGAAGGGCTCAAACGGTGACAGCCCGGGAATTTGCCGCCCTTTTGCACAATTTTTCCGACATTTGATGTATGTATTGAGGAATCTTTATGGTCAACAACCGAATGAGCATCGACGATCTCATTGAAATCGTCACCGAGGGCGGAAAAGTGAAAACCGGTGTCGACGTTTTCAATTCACACGGTGTACTGCTGCTTGACAAAGGCGTGGTGGTGGACAGGGTCAAAACGCTCCAAATCATAAAAGACAACGGAATCCAAACGGTACCGCTGAGTTCGTCAAAGGACAGCGGGGTCTGGGACAAAAGCGGGAACCCCCTCAATCCGGTAAGCGACGGCTTCGGGGAAACGGAGGAGACCGCAGAAGAACCGCATTTGAAAACGCCTTCCGCCGGAGAAATCGAAAAAAAGCTATATGAAATCGAAGAGCTGAAAAAAATCGCAAAAGTCAAATATGATGAAGCCAAGACCAGTATCAGAAAAGTACTCGGAGACATCCGGAAAACGGGAGGCGAGTTCGATTACGACGAAGTATCCCGGAACGTCGGAGACATGGTGGAGTTTCTCACGGTGAACGAGAACCCCTTTTCCTATCTCACCAAGGAAATCTTTACCTATGATGACTATCTCTACAACCATTCGGTGAATGTCTGCACCATCGGCACGGCCATTCTCCACCGGTTTAACGCCCATTTCAGCAAGGCGTTCAATGATTTTCTCGATTCCGGAAGCCGGGCGGCAAAAAATCCCTATGAAGAAGAACCCGAAGAAAATGAGGATTCATTTGTCTTCTTCCAGAAAGAGGAAATGCGGGACATTTCCCTTGGTTTTTTTCTCCATGATGTGGGAAAAGTCATGGTTTCGGAAGATATTTTGAACAAAAACGGTGCATTGACCACCGCCGAGTTTGACGAGGTAAAAAAACACGCATTTGAGCACGGAATCCGGGTGCTGGAAAAAAACCGGATCAAAAACAATGTATTGTACAATATCGTGAAGTATCACCATGCCCCCCTTTTCAAGGGCGAGGACCGCTGCTATCCCGGGGAAAAGAATGCCGGGGAAATACCGGTCTACGTAAAAATCTGCAAGCTTGCCGACATGTATGACGCCATGACGTCCAAGCGATGCTACAAAGAGGCATTCAATCCCATCAACGTGGTCACCGAACTGTTCAGAAAGTACGCGCGCAAAAACCGGATAATGCAATTTCTGCTGCACTCCTTCGTAAAGAGCATCGGGATCTACCCACCCGGCAGCATCGTGTTCATGAGAAACGGCCAGATGGCCTATATCCTGGAAAGCACGGGACCGCTGGTTCTCCCTTTCACGGACGGAGACCAGGCTCCCCTTTCGGCCAAGCCGGATCCCCTTGACATATCAGACTCCGGGAACCGGGAGCAGGTTCAGATCGATCACAGAAGAAGTGTACAGACACCGGCGGAAGTCTATGACATGCTGCCTTCTTATATAAAAGATGTGGTTTCCCGAAGTGCGGATTGACAACTCGCCCCGGATTGTCTACAACTGGCCGGTATCGGATAAATATTGACATGATAAACCAAAAGGACTGTTTTTTATGATAAGAGCGAACGACAATTACGGCAAACTCAAGGCTTCCTACCTGTTTTCGGATATCCGGAAAAAGGTCGAAAAATACCAGCAGGACAACCCGGACAAAGCCATTATCCGACTCGGCATCGGGGATGTGACAAGGGCGCTTCCTGATGCATGCATCAAAGCCTTTCACCAGGGCGTGGATGAAATGGCGTCCGATGAAACATTCAAGGGATACGGCCCGGAAAAGGGATATGAGTTTTTACGGGAAAAAATCGCCCGGTTTGATTTTCAAAAAAGGGGAGCAGATATCTCACCGGATGAAATTTTCATAAGCGACGGGTCCAAGTGCGACACCGGAAACTTCCAGGAGCTTTTCGCAACGGACATCCGGGTGGCCATCCCGGACCCGGTGTATCCGGTGTATCTGGACTCCAACATCATGGCGGGCAGGACCGGCGAATTTGAAAACGGCCGGTACCAGGGGATTCATTACCTCGACTGCACGGCGGAAAACGGATTTCTGCCTGAACCGCCCGCTGAGACCGTCGATTTGATCTATCTCTGTTTTCCCAACAACCCCACAGGCACCACCGCCACCAAAGACGAGCTCAAAAAATGGGTGGATTATGCAAGGGCAAACAAGGCGTTGATCCTTTTTGACGCCGCGTATGAAGCCTTTATCCGCAATCCGGAAATCCCGCATTCCATATACGAGATCGAAGGGGCCAAAGAAGTGGCTGTGGAATTCAGGAGCTTTTCAAAGCTTGCCGGTTTCACCGGTACCAGGTGCGCTTTCACCGTGGTTCCCAAAGAATGCATGATATACAGCGGCAGCGGGGAGGAAATTTCGCTCAACGCCCTTTGGGACAGGCGGCAGAGCACCAAGTTCAACGGGGTGTCATACCCGGTTCAGAAGGCGGCCGAGGCTGTATATTCGCAAGAGGGACAAAAACAGGTCAAGGAGCTTGTCTCCTATTATCTTGAAAACGCCGACATTGTCACCGCTGCCATGAAATCCCTGGGGTTTGATTTTGTGGGCGGCCAGGATTCCCCCTATGTCTGGATCGACGGCAACGGCAGGGATTCATGGGAATTCTTCGACATGCTGCTCACCAGTGCGGGCGTGGTCTGCACGCCGGGCGCCGGTTTCGGAAAATGCGGAAACCGGTACATCCGGATCAGCGCATTCAACAGCAGGGAAAATGTACAAGAAGCCATGGCGCGGTTGAAAGAGGCCCTGTAATGGACCGCTTTTTCGAGGTTCAGTCCCTTGAGAAGGTCCTCGGGTATGCCGGGAATTTTCCCGTCAAAAAAACGGAAAGTGTTCCGTTGGACCGGGCGGTATTCCGGGTGCCGGCAGAGGACATCGTGTCTGCGGAAAACGTCCCAGGATTCCGGCGGGCGACCATGGACGGGTATGCCGTGTTTTCCGGATCCACTTTCGGAGCTTCCGAGTCGAGTCCGGCATGGCTTGAAGTCAAAGGCACCATCCGCATGGGGGAAACCCCGGATTTCGAGCTTGTCCCGGGAACGGCGGCGGAAATCTCCACCGGGGGGATGCTGCCCGAAGGTGCGGACTGCGTGGTCATGGTGGAGCACACCGAACTTGTCGATGAGACCTCCGTGGAAGTGTACAAGAGTGTCGCCCCGCTGCAGAATGTGATCGACGCGAACGAGGACTTTGCCCAAGGGGAAACCGTCATTGAAAAAGGGACCGTGATCCGGCCGCAGGAGGCGGGACTCCTTGCGGCACTCGGGTATACGGACGTAACGGTTTACAACCGGTGCAAAGTGGGCATCATTTCCACCGGGGACGAGATCGTGCCGGTGGAGCAAAAGACCGAGCCCGGCCAAATCCGGGACATGAATTCATACACCCTTGCCGGACTGATCTCAAAAACCGGAAACATCCCCGTCCTGTACGGCATTGTAGAAGACAGCCATGAGGACCTGTACAATACCTGCAGAAAAGCGCTCGAGGAAACGGACATGGTACTGGTATCCGGCGGCTCTTCCGTGGGAACCCGGGATTTCACCATCCAGGCGTTCGAGTCTCTGGAAAACACCGAAATCCTTGTTCACGGGATTTCCATCAGTCCCGGCAAGCCCACGATTCTGGCAGGCTCCGGGGAAAAAACCCTCTGGGGGCTGCCGGGCCAGGTCACCTCGGCCATGGTGGTGTTTCAGATCGTGGTGGCTCCGTTTCTCAACCGGATCAGCGGCCACGGAACATATGTGCAAAACGGACTGAAAATCCGCGCCCGGCTGAACCGGAACGTATCATCGGTTCACGGAAGGCGCGAGTTCTTGAGAGTGAAGCTGACAACGCAGTCGGACGGCGTTACAGCCGAACCGGTACTGGGAAAATCCGGCCTGATCCGGACCATGGTCAAGGCGGACGGGCTCCTGGAAATCGGAGAAAATGAAGAAGGGCTGAAAAAAGGAACCCTCGTTGACGTTATTCCCATATAACTGTCATGGCCTGACGGACACAACGAATAATAAAAGATCACCATGAAGAGCATGAAGATTTTGCTTCAGTTCCTTCATGGCCTTCATGGTAAAAAATGTTATTCTTTCATATAAAAATGCAAGAGGAACAAAATGGGCCGCAATATTTACCTGAACATGAAAAGCATGGAAGAGGCGAAGAAGATCCTCTTTGACCAGTTCGGCGAACCTGCCGCCGAAACCGAAACGATCCGCACGGTGGATGCGGCCGGAAGAATCCTGGCCGAACCTGCAGTGGCGGCGGTCTGCTCACCGAACTTTCATGCCGCTGCCATGGACGGAATCGCCGTGGATGCAGCCGCCACTTTCGGGACGACCGAAGACAAACCCAGACGACTTACCATCGGTAAAGACGCCTTCTGGATCAACACCGGCCACGTAATGCCGGCGGACACCAACGCCGTGATCATGATCGAACACCTCAACCCGGTGGATGACCAGTCCGTGATCATCGAGGCCCCCGCCTTTCCCTGGCAGAACGTCAGGAAAATGGGCGAAGACATCGTGGCCACCGAGCTTCTCTTTGCCCGCAACACCCGGATCGATGCATACGCAGTCGGTGCCCTTCTGTCCGGCGGTGTTTTCCGGGTAACCGTCATGAAACAGCCCCGTGTGCTGATCATTCCCACGGGCTCGGAACTGAAACAATGGCGGCAAGTCGAGAAAGACGGCCTTGAACCGGGCGACGTAGTCCAGTCCAATGCCGAAGTGCTCGCCGAACTGTGCCGGGAATACGGCGCAGTGCCGCAAATCAACCCCATGATCCGGGACGACCTTGACGCCATCACCGACGGCGTCCGGGAGGCCGCGGAAAACAGGACTTTTGACATGATCCTGATCATCGGAGGTTCTTCCGCCGGTTCCATGGATTATGCCAGGCCGGTCATCGAAACCCTGGGAACGATTCATGTTCACGGCGTGACCATGATGCCGGGAAAACCGTTGATCATCGGGTCGGTGAACGACCTTCCGGTTTTCGGGATACCGGGATACCCGGTTTCCGCCATCGTGGCATTTGAACAGTTTGCAGGACCGCTTGCCGCCGCCATGCAGAAATACCCGGAAAAAAAGAGACAGAAAATCGAAGTGATCCCGGCAAGAAAAATTCCCTCCAAGCTGGGCCAGGAGGAGTTTCTGCGGGTGAAAATCGGATCGGTGGACGGCCGGCTTATCGCATCCCAGCTTCCCAGGGGGGCCGGCAGCATCACCACCCTCACCGAGGCGGACGGCATCATCCGGATTCCGGCCGACCGGGAGGGGATTTCCAGGGACGAGCCGGTTCAGGCCGAGCTGATCAAACCTCTGTCTTCCATTGAAAATACAGTAGTGGTCACCGGTTCCCATGACAACACCCTGGATATACTCTCCGACCTGATCCGGCGGTCGGATGCCGGCGTCAGCCTCTCCTCCACCCACGTGGGCAGCATGGGCGGCATCACGGCCGTCCGGAAAGGTGCCTGCCACATGGCGGGAGTCCATCTGCTGGACCCGGAAGACGGCTCATACAATATTTCGTATGTGGAAAAATACCTCAAGGAGGAAAACGTCCGGCTGGTCAACCTGGTCATGCGGGACCAGGGACTGATGGTTCCCGCTGCAAATCCCAAAGGAATCAAGGGGCTCGAGGATTTGAAAAGAGAGGATCTGTTTTTCATCAACCGCCAGCCCGGATCAGGAACCCGGATTCTTCTAGACTACCGGCTCGATACGCTGGGCATCGACCCCGCTGACATCAAAGGATACGAAAACGAGGAATACACCCACATGTCCGTGGCCGCGGCCGTACTCTCCGGCAGGGCGGATGCGGGTCTCGGCATCAATGCAGCCGCAAGGGCGCTGGGACTCGATTTCATACCGGTGGTCACGGAACAGTATGATCTGGTGATCCCGGAAAGGTTCATCGAAACCGCCCCGATACAGGCGGTCCTTGAGACCATCCGCTCCGAGGAATTCAAAACCGCCGTCCGCGCCTTAGGGGGATACGGCACGGACAAAACCGGGGAGTGGTTAGGTGATTAGTAACCGTTCACGGTTTACAGTTGTCGGTTCACGGTTAAAAAACGAAGGTATTTGAAGATTTAGATGCGAAAGAATTTATTCAAGAGTTGAAATCAATATCCAAAATCCTTCAATTGTTGCATAGTTCATTGGAAAAACCTTGAACTGTGAACCGATAACCGTGAACGGTTACCTAACACCTACAATTTCCTTGACCCGTGCAGGTCACGTTTTCTGATCCGTATGGACTTGGGGGTCACTTCCACCATTTCATCCTCGTTGAGAAAATTGAGCGCGTGTTCCAGGGTCAGCGGCTTGACAGGGGCGCATACGGTGCTGTCGTCCTTGCCGGACGCCCGCATGTTGGTGAGTTTCTTCTCCTTGCACGGGTTGACCTCGAGATCGTTGTGCTTGGAGTGCTCTCCGATGATCATGCCTTTGTACACCGGCGTGCCGGGGCTGATGACCAGCCGGCCCCGGGGCTCCAGGTTATACAGGGCATAAGGAACGGCCCTGCCCTTGCGGTCCGAGATCAGAGAGCCGGTGCGGCGGGTTGGAAAATCCCCCCGGTACGGCTCATACCCTTCGAATATGGCGTTCATGATCCCGGTTCCCTTGGTATCGGTGAGAAATTCGTCCCGGTACCCGATCAGCGCCCGCGACGGCACGGAAAATTCCATGGCCACCATTCCCCGCCGGTTGACCAGGTTTGTGAGACGCCCTTTTCTGATGGAGAGTTTTTCCGTGACCACGCCGGTGAATTCCTCGTCGCAGTCCACATACAGGGTTTCCACAGGCTCCAGGGTTTCTCCTTTCGGGCCGGTTTTGTAGATCACCTCGGGTCTGCCCACACAAAGCTCGAATCCCTCCCGGCGCATGGTTTCCACCAGGATGGCCATCTGGAACTCTCCCCTGCCCTTGACGATGAAAACCCCTTTTTCACGGGAATCCTCAACCGAAACGGCCACGTTGGCCAGCGCTTCCTTCTCCAGCCGCTCACGGATCCGGCTGGACTGGACCAGCTTTCCTTCCATGCCGGAAAAAGGGGAATCGCTGATGGTAAACCGCATGGAAACCGTGGGTTCATCCACCGTGATCCGGGGCAGGGGTTTCGGCTGCTCTTTTGTACAGATGGTATCCCCGATCTCGAATTCGTCGGTGCCGGACACCACTGCGATATCTCCGGGTTCGGCACTGGGGGCGACCGCCAGTACGGTTCCCTGGTAGAGCTGGAGACTGGAAATCCGTATGGATTTCGGTGTGCCCTCCTTCCCGATGAGCACAAGCTCGTCCTTGGAGGAAACCTGTCCGTTGGCGATCTTGCCGATGGCAAGCCTGCCCGTGTAGTCGGAATGACCCAGGTCCGATACCAGCATCTGGAAAGGTTCGTTTTCTTTGTACACCGGCGGCGGTATAAAGTCGAGGATCGTTTCAAAAAGCGGTTGGAGATCCTTTGAGTCGTCTTCCATTTCCCTTTTGGCAAGACCGTCCCGCCCTATGGCGTAGAGAACGGGAAAATCGATCTGTTCGTCTGTTGCATCCAGATCGATGAAGAGATCATAGATTTCGTCCAGCACCTCCTGAATCCGGGCATCCGCCCGGTCGATCTTGTTGATGACCGTGATGATCTTGAGATTGGCCTGAAGTGCTTTTTTGAGTACGAACCGGGTCTGGGGCAACGGTCCTTCCGAGGCGTCCACCAGGAGGATCGCCCCTTCCACCATGGACAGCGCCCGCTCCACTTCGGCACCGAAATCGGCATGGCCGGGGGTGTCCAGGATATTGGTCTTGATGCCCTCCCAGATCACAGAACAGTTCTTGGCGGCAATGGTGATGCCCCTTTCCCGCTCGAGATCCATGGAGTCCATGATCCGCTCGTCGATTTCCTTTCCTTCCCGGAACACGCCGCTCTGTTTAAACATGGCGTCCACCAGCGTAGTCTTGCCGTGATCGACATGGGCGATGATGGCAATATTCCGGATTCGCCCGTTTTCCGCTTTTTGAGTCATACTTTTTCCTATGGGTTTTACAAGAAACTTGAGACTGGAAACTGGAAACAAGAACCTCCCTTGTTCAAGTTTCTTGGTTTGTTTTGCCGACAAGGGCTTAGTCGTTTATTTTATTTCATATGGATTATTCCGCAAACCGATATTTATGAACCCTTGCGGAAAAAAATGCAAGGATTTTTTCATACAATTGCTCTTGATTTTTGCAACACCGGCCTTGACTCTGCCGCCACATGGTCTAAGATGGAGGAACATTTCTTTTTGTTGCTCCGTTTTGCCAAAATAAAGCCAGGGGGCCGAAGTTGAAAAAAAATGATCTGTACCGCAAAACCGTAAAACTGTCACAGAGGGAGGACAAAACCTACAGCGCCCGGTCCCTCAAACAGATAATTTATTCCTCCGATGCCCGGGATTTCGGCCAGGTGGCCAAAAGTATTCCCTGTCAGGCGGCCTGCCCGGCAGCCACGAACATTCCCGGATATATCCGCTGCATATACGAAAAGCGGTACGGGCGGGCGTACGAGCTCAACCGGATCTGCAACATCCTGCCCGGCGTCCTGGGGCGGATCTGCAGCCGCCCGTGCGAACAGGCCTGCCGCCACGGATCGCCGGATGAAGGGGATTCCGTGGCCATCTGCCACCTGAAAAGGGCGTGTGCGGATCTCAAATCGCCCATGCACCGGATCATTGAAGGTTTTTACGCCCCTTCCGGAAAGAGCGTGGCCGTTGTGGGCTCCGGTCCTGCAGGACTTGCAGCGGCCCATGAACTCACCCTTCTCGGTCATCGGGTCTCTTTGTACGAAAGCGAAAAAAAACCCGGGGGCATGCTCATGTACGGAATCCCCGAGTTCCGCCTTCCCAGGGATATTCTGATGCTGGAAATCGAGAACATCCTCCGGCTGGGGGTCACGCTCAAAACCGGCACAAAAATCGGAAAGGACATTTCTTTAGAATCCCTTTCAAAAGACCACGACGCCGTGGTGGTCACCGCCGGATGCACTGCACCCCGGAGTCTCGGCATCGAAGGGGAAAACCTCGAGCAGGTCTACAACGGACTTGATTTCATGAAGGCGGTGAACGCCGGAGAAAAACCGTTTGTAGGCAATAAAGTCCTTGTCATCGGGGGAGGATTTACCGCCGTGGACTGCGCCCGGTCGTCGGTGAGGCTCGGGGCGTCGGACGTGCGGATCACCATGCGCAAGACCGTGGAGTACATGCGGGTGGACGAACATGAAAAACACGAGGCCGACTTCGAAGGGATCAGGACCCAGGGGCTCGTCCAGCCCAAACGGATCGTTTCCGAAAACGGAAAGGTTACAGGGATGGAGTTGTACCACACGAAAATGGAATACATGGACCGGCCTCCCTGGCGCACCACGGTTCCCATCGAAAATTCGGAATTTTTCCTGCCGGCGGATTCGGTGATCGCCGCCCTGGGGCAAACCCCGTCTCCTGCAAATGTGTCTCAAACACTTGACGGCTCTGATATCTGCGAAAGCGGGTGTGCAATGGAAGGTCTGTTTGCCGCAGGGGATTTTGTCACCGGTTCTTCGGACGTGATCACCGCCATCGCAGGCGGAAGGCGGTGCGCCCATTCGGTGGATGGTTTCCTCACCGGCAAAAAGCGCAAGGAAACAGTGGTACGGCTCGAGCCCCACGAATCCACGGACCGGTCCCGGTCTTTCGATTTCATCCCGCTGGTCGGCATGAACACCCTCGATCTTGACGAACGGATGAAGTCCGCCACTGCGGAGGTGGAGTCCGGATTCACGGAAGAACAGGCCGAAGAGGAAGCCAAACGGTGTTATCTGTGCAACCTCAAGTATGAAATCGACCCGCTCTCCTGCATCTACTGCTCGGCCTGCATTGATGTGGCGCCCAAGGACTGCATAAAAATGATCGCAAAAGTGGAGATCAATGAAGACGGTACATTCGGCGAATACCGGGAAACCCGGAACTGGAATGAAGCGGTCTCCATCGCCATTGACAACGAACGGTGCATCCGCTGCGGGCAGTGCGTCAAGGTGTGCCCCATGGATTGCATCAGCGTCACAAAAACCGAACTGATAGAGCTGGATATCGAAGAGTGACCCGAAAACCGCAACATAGAGAGGGACCATGGCAACAGACGATCATTATGTGATCATCGGGAACGGACCGTCCGGAAACCGGGCCGGGGAAATACTTCAAGCCAACGACCCCGAGGCCCGGATCACGATCATTTCGGACGAAAGCGTCCCGCTGTATTACAAACACAAACTCACCTCTTTTATTGCAGGCTATGTCAAAGAGGAAGACCTCATGGTGGAAACCGGACTTGATCCGGACCGGATCCGGATGCGGCTCGGCCAGTGTGTCGAACGGATCGACCCCGAAAACAGCCGGATCTTTCTGCGGCATATGGAAAAGGTACGCTACACAAGGCTGATCATCGCCGCAGGCGGAAGGCCCGGCCTGCCCCAGTCCATGAGCGCCTTCTCGGATCATCTGAGTTTTCTGTCCTGCTTTCGGGACGTGATCACCCAAAAGGAACCGGTGAACAAAGCGGAAAAATTTTTCGTGATCGGGGGCGACCTTGTGGGATTCCGGTTCGTGAAAATGCTGGCTGCCATGGAAAAGGAGGTCTGCATGACCCTTTGTCCCGAGGCGTTCTGGCCGTTCGAGCTGAAACCGGATATGACGGCGGCCGTATGCAGAAACCTGGAGCCGCTGGGCATCGAGGTCCTGGCCAATGATCAGGCTGCCTCGGTGGCGGCGCAAAACGGGGCATACAACGTCACCACGGCAAACGGAGAGGCCCGGCAGGCGGACATGGTGTTCGCCTTTCCCGGACTTGTGCCGAATATTTCGTTTGCCGCAGGCCAGGGCATCGACATGGATCACGGCATCCTGGTGGACGAATATCTCAGGACCAACATCGACAACATATACGCCTGCGGCAGCTGCGCCCAGATTTACAACCCGAAACTCAAAACCTACGCCACGTCGGTGGGTTGGCCCAACGCGGTGATCCAGGGAGAAACAGCCGCACTGAACCTTCTGGGGGAAAACAGGGTAATCGAACCCGCCCCCCGCAAATTTTTCGAACTCGAAGGGGTCCGGGTGAGAACCTCCTGGTGGGAGGATGTGGATGACATTTCGGAAAGGAAACCGGTAAACAGGGATACACACTCATGAAGGAACTCGACATTGTAGTGGAAATCTGCGGAAGTGCGGGAGAAGGAACCATATCAGCCGGCGAAATCCTCAGCCGGTTCATGAGCGAACAGGGCTTCGAGATCATCTCGTTTGACTCCTACCCGGCGGAAATCCGGGGATTCGGCAAATGCGTGGCCCACACCCGGATCAATACCGACGAGATCTTTTCCCCGGGCAAATATGCGGATGTGCTCATCGCGCTCAACGACAGCCACTCCATCCCCCAGCTTTCCGTGCTGAAAACGGGAGGCATCCTGATCTTTGACAGCCAGCCGGCCAACTACCATGAAGAGGATCAGAGCGTGGCCGGATGGGCCGCACCCGGTACCACAAGCTATGGTATTCCGCTGGCCCGGCTTGCCCACCGGGCCGCAGGCAACGCCAGAGGAAAGAACATGGTGGCCCTGGGGGCCCTTGCCGCCCTTTTCCACATTGAAAAGGAACCGTTCATCGATTCCATAAAACAGCGGTACGCCAAAAAGAAGCAGGTGGTGATCGACAGTAACGTCAATTCGTTTGATCTTGGCTACGCCTGGACCAAAGAGAATATCGAAAAGAAGGATCCGTACTCATTCAAGGGACTTACCCCCTCGGTCCGAAAGGACAAACTGATCATCAACGGCAACCAGGGCGTGGCAAAGGCGGCCGTTGACAGCGGCATCAAGCTGTATGCCGGATACCCCATCACGCCGGCCACCAAAATCATGGAAATCATGGGGAAAGAACTGCCGGACCGGGACGGAATCATGCTCCAGACCGAGGACGAAATTTCCGCCATCGCAGCGGTGGTCGGGGCCGGTTTTGCCGGGAAAAGGGCCATGACCGCCACGTCGGGGCCGGGCTTTTCTTTGATGACCGAATTCACCGGACTTTCGGTTATGGCGGAAGTGCCTGCGGTGATCGTCAATTCCCAGCGGGGCGGACCCAGCACGGGACTGCCCACCAAAACCGAACAGAGCGATTTTGACATTGCGGTCTCCGGCGGCAGCGGGGATTCCCCCCGGATCGTGCTTGCGCCCACGGACACGGCGTCCTGCTATGAGGCCACCACACTGGCTTTTTATCTTGCCGAAAAATACCAGACTCTTGTCGTGTTACTGCTCGACTTCTTCCTTTCCAACAGCATCCGGAACGTTGATATCCCGAATGCGGTTTCCCCGGACCTTCTGGATGCCAACATCGCCCCGGAGAAAGAAGAACTGGAGAATTACAAGCGGTACCGGATCACCGAAACCGGCATATCCCCGAGAACGATTCCAGGCACGCCCGGCGGAATGTATTTTGCAACGGGGCTTGAGCATGATGAACACGGAAGACCCAACTATGACGGAAAAGTCCACACGGACATGACCGAAAAACGGTTCCGAAAGCACGCGCAGGCGCTCACCGAAGCGCCGCCTCCGCAGATCCACGGAGCGGAAGGGGAAGCGGACATCGGCGTAATCTC
>JAIPEK010000027.1 GCA_021737205.1 Desulfarculaceae bacterium | reverse complement strand
ACTGCAGATATCCGCCGCCGCCGCCGCAGCAGAAGTTGTTGGAACGGTTCGGTGTCATGTCGATGAAGTTTTCTTCGCCGACCACCGCCTTGACCACGTAACGCAGATCTTCCGCCACCGGGTCGCCCAGTGTCTTTCTGACCAGCTGGCACGGGTCCTGGACGGTGAACTTGATTTTCCGGTCCTTGTTCCAGTCCGAGCTGGGGTTGAGCTTGCCTTCCCTGATCCACCGGGCATAAAGCTGAATAATGCTCTGGATTTCAAAGTTGTACTCGATGTTGAATTTTTTCAGTCCTGCCAGGACTGCGAAAAGTTCGTGCCCTCACTCGGTGTTGAGCCAGACCTTGCAGCCTAAGTCCTCCACCGCTTTGGCTTTTGTTCGCACGATTTTTTCCCAACCCTCGTCATCCGCCGCAAACATGCAGTAGTTTTCAGCAGCCCAGCCTTTGGTGCCGTAGGTCCAGTCTGCGTCCGCCAGGTGCAGGATTTTCCATAAGGGCACCATCTCGTCCGGTTCGGTCACCGGCTCCCTGGAGTTCTGATTGAGGAAATAGTAGGCCCCTTCCCGGTTCACGTCCGCCTTCATTTCGGCAAATTCGGGCTGCGCTTCCTGGTACTCCTCGAGCACATCCCCGATGACAAATTCAAAATCTTCTTCGTTTGCTCCCATGGCACTGCAGGTGTCGTTTTTCAACGCCATGTCGCAGGAGCCCAGGATTCCCTTGGGGCGTTCCTCCCGGGGCCAGGACTGTCTGGCATAGAACACGAGCTGCGGAATGTTGATCTGCATGGGGCAGACATACATGCAACGTGTGCACATGGAACACATCCACACCCAGTTGGAACTCAGGATCTCCTCGTCCATCCCCAGGGCGGCCATCCGCAGAAATTTGCGGGGATCCATCCCTTCAAGGCCGGTTGCCGGGCATCCGGACGCGCATGCGCCGCATGTCAGGCAGGCATTCAGGTTGCCTCCGTCGGGCAGGAGCTTCATCACCTTGTCTTTGAAGGCGCTCTTCCTGTCTCCTCCGATTTTAATAGCTTCTTCAGCCATATTGTTACTCCTCCATTGTATATTTAACGTCCGTGTGGAAACACTTATCTTTTCAGAAGCCAATACACCGTATATTTATTTCTCGTATTATACCATTTCTGTCAACCTATTTTTGAAAAATCACCCGAATTGACATTTCTGATTTTCTGACTATTATGGGGCTGACTATGGAACACAAATGCATACCCGAAAACGGACGGCGGGCGGTAAAAATTCCACCCGAACTCCCCATCGCCGACAGAAAGGACGAGATCATCGATTCGGTGCGGAACAATTCCGTGGTGATCATATCCGGGGAGACCGGGTCCGGAAAAACCACCCAGATTCCCAAAATGATGCTCGAGGCAGGGCTCGGGTCCAAAGGGACCATCGGATGCACCCAGCCGAGAAGAATCGCGGCCCAGACCGTGGCGTCCAGGATCGCACAGGAGCTGGGGGAGGATCTCGGGGGTACGGTGGGGTACAAAATCCGGTTTGACGACCGGTCATCCCCGGACTGCGCCGTAAAGATCATGACCGACGGCATCCTCCTGGCCGAGGCCCAGAAAGACCGGTCGCTTGCGCAATACGAGGTCATCATTGTGGACGAGGCCCACGAGCGCAGTCTCAATATCGATTTTACCCTGGGCATTTTGAGAAAGCTTGTCAGAAAACGCAAGGATCTCAAGGTCGTGATCACCTCGGCCACCATTGATACGGAAAAGTTTTCCAAAGCCTTTGATGACGCCCCGGTCATCGAGGTGTCCGGCCGGATGTACCCGGTGGATGTCAAATATATGTCCGGGGAGACGGGCGATGACGCCCAAGAACCGGATGAGGAAGGGGACGACACCGAGTATGTCGAGGCCTGTGCGGACGCGGTGGGACATATCCTTTCCACCTCGAGATACGGGGACATCCTGGTGTTTCTGCCCACGGAACAGGATATCGGCGAGACCATGGAACTGATCCGGAGCCGCGGGCATGGCGGCATCACGGTTCTCCCCCTGTTTGCCAGGCTGTCTGCAAAAGAGCAGAGAAAAGTCTTTGTGAGCCAGCCGGGCAGAAAAGTGGTGGTGTCCACCAATGTGGCAGAGACGTCCCTGACCATCCCGGGCATCAAATATGTGGTGGACACCGGCCTTGCGCGGATTCCCCATTACCGGCCGAGAACCCGGACCACGGCGCTTCCGGTCAGGAAAATCTCCCAGAGCAGCGCCAACCAGAGGGCAGGCCGCTGCGGCCGGGTGGAAAACGGGGTTTGTATCCGGCTCTACGAGGAAAAGGATTTTGAATCAAGGCCGTTTTTCACCTCCCCGGAAATCGTCAGGAGCAACCTGGCAGAAGTCATCCTGCGGATGATTTCCCTGAAGCTCGGCAATGTGAAACACTTTCCCTTTATCGATCCGCCGGATCCCAAAAGCATACAGGACGGATTCAACACCCTGTTCGAGCTCGGCGCCGTCCGGGAGAAGAGCATCAAAAGATACGGGAAGAAGAAAAAGGTCCACAACCTGACCGCTGAGGGCCGGATCATGGCCTCCCTGCCGGTGGATCCCAAACTCTCCCGGATACTGATCGAGGCCGGCCTGCAGGGGTGCATTGAAGAGATGATGATCATCGTGTCTGCGCTTTCCATTTCCGATCCCAGGCAACGCCCCCGGGACAGGGAACAGCAGGCCGACCAAAAACATGCTGTGTTCAAGGACCCGGCCTCGGACTTCCTGTTTTACCTGAACCTGTGGAACGCATACAAAAAGGCCAAAAAGGAATCCAAGTCCAGAAGCGCGCTTCGCAAATTCTGCACCGACCATTTTATTTCATTCAGGCGGCTCAGGGAATGGGAGGATATCCACCGCCAGATCAAGCGGATCGTATCCGAAAGCCGCATCGAGGCAAGGAAGGTGGAATTTTCGGAAGACACCAAAGACATCAAGTCAAAAGCGTACGAAATCGGCGGCCCCTTTTACGCGGCCCTTCACAAGTCTATTCTGGCGGGGTATCTTGCCAACATAGCCTGCAAAAAGGAAAAAAATCTGTTCAACGCGGCAAAGGGGCGGCAGGCCATGGTGTTCCCGGGATCGGCGCTGTTCAATGATGCCGGCACCTGGATCGTGGCTGCCGAATTCGTGGAAACCAGCCGGCTTTTTGCCAGAACAGCCGCCAATATCGATCCGCTCTGGATCGAGGAAATGGGCGGAACGCTGTGCACCCGGACCCATTTTTCCCCCCATTATGAAAAGAAGAGGGGAGAGGTGACGGCCACGGAACAGGTATCGATTTTCGGCCTTGTGATCATCGGGGGCAGAAAGGTCTCCTATGGCCGGATCAACCCGGCCGAAGCCCATGACATCTTCGTCCGGCAGGTGCTGGTGAACGGCGAGACCGACCGGGAATTCGAGTTCATGGATCATAACAACCGTCTTTTTGAAGAGGTGAAAACCCTGGAGGACAAAACCCGGTCCCGGGGTGTCCTGGTGACGGAGGACGACATATTCCTTTTTTACAAAAATCGGCTGGACCGGGAGTTTTCGGATATCCGGACCTTTGCCGCATATCTCAAGGATGCGGGGGGAGAGGATTTTCTGAAAATGACCCGGGAGGACCTTCTTCAGTCTTCTCCGGATGAGACGGCGCTTGAAAAGTTTCCCGACACGATCCGGGCGGGAAACGGTACCTTCCGGCTGGAGTATGAATTCGATCCGGGATCGAAAAACGACGGGGTCACCGTGACCATGCCTGCCGGGTCGGTCTCTCCGGATTCCCGCCATGATCTGGAAAAGCTGGTTCCCGGGCTTTTCGAGGAAAAAATCGCTGCTTTGATCAAAAATCTTCCCAAAAAAGAGCGGAAAAAACTGGTGCCGGTGAACCGCACGGCGAAAATTGTCGCAGACGAGATGCAGTTGTCTGACAAGCCCCTGTTTTCAATCCTCAGTGATTTCATAAAGAAAAAATTCGGACAGGATGTGCCGGCAACCGCGTTTTCCGAGGAAAATCTCCCGCTTCATCTGAAGATGCGGGTGTCGGTCCGGGATGAAGAGGACCGGGAGATCGAAGCCTCGAGAGACAAGTCCATCCTGGATAAGTATGCCCATCATACGCATGCCAGGGCGCCCGACGGGCTGGAGTCTTACAGGGACGAATACGAGAAGGATAACCTGACAGCGTGGGATTTTTCCGATCTCGAAGATGCCGTTATCATCAATGAGGGGCAAAAAGAGGAATTCCGGGTCTATCCGGGACTCCGTGAGGAAGAAGACAAAGTGTCCCTTCGTCTTTTCAATTCAAAAGAGAGTATGGAAAAGGCCCATTTGTACGGCGTCAAAGCGCTTTATCTCAAGTGTTATCCCGATCATTTCAAGGCGCTGAAAAAGGATATCAATTCATGGCCGGAAATTAAATCATGTGCAGAACTTTTCGGCGGGACAAAACAGTTCACACGGATGCTGTATGAATCCATTGTCCGGGAGCATTTCGCAAAACACATCCGGACCGCTGAAGAATTCAAAGATCATGCGGATGAGGTGCTGCCCCGGCTGTATTCGACTGCAAAGGATTTTATGGAGAAGATCATATCCCTTTGCCGGGCGGTTTCGGACACACGCGGGAAACTGAAAGAACTATCGTTGAAAAGCAGTGAGGGCGGGCCTCGACACACCCTGTATGAAAAGCTCTACAATGATCTTGCAGCCCTTGTCCCGGACAATTTTCCAGATATCTATGACCATGAACGTATTTTCTCCCTTGAAAGATACGTGACCGCCATCCGGGTCCGGGCGGAACGGGCCCATGACAATCCGGCAAAGGACCGGAAAAAGGCGGGGGAGATCGAACGGTTTGAAAAACACCTCTCTCATCTTCTGGAAACGCTGTCCCCGTCCTCTTCCGCGGAAAAGGTCAAGGCGGTGGAAGATTTTTTCTGGATGATTGAAGAATACAAGATTTCGGTATTCGCCCAGGAAGTGGGTACCCGGATGAAGGTTTCCTCTATGAAGCTCAAGGACATGCTGGCCCATGTTTCCGGCATGATTTGATCCGGTCTCCACCGGTAACAATGGTAACACCGCCGTGATTTTCTTTTCGGCCGATGACGGGAATTTCAATCCGTACATTTTGCGAGTGGCTGTTACCTGTTTGCATCCGGATTTCGTCCGGTCCGGCCATATGCCGGAAAGCCGAACCCGTCTATCAGGCTTGAGGGGTCGTCTGGGCCATGATCGATGCACCGAGGATGACAATCCCGCCGGCAAGGGTCTGGATGCCGGGCACCTCTTTGAGAATAAAAAAAGCGAATACAATGCCCCATACCGGTTCCAGGCCGGTGACGATACTGGCGGTCCGGGCCCGGATATAGCCGAGGGACCGGATAAACAGGGTATGGGCGAGACCTGTGCAGAAAATGCCCAGAATGGAAAGAAGAAGGATATCCCGGGGCGTGGGGCCGGTCGATCGGATCCAAAGGGCCGGGAGAACAAGAAACAGGCAGGCGAACGAATTCTGGTAGAATGCCGCACAGATGGCATTGGTGTGAACTACGTTCCTCCGGTTCAAAAGCGTTAAAAGGGCAAATGTAAGTCCGGCCAGAATACCCGCGGCAGCCCCCCTCGTAATGTCATTGGCAAGGGTGAGAGACGGGATCACAAGGTACGTGCCGGCAAGGACGAGCAGGGAGGCGACCATGTCCTTGACGCGCAGCCTCTCCTTGAAGAAAACCGGTTCCATCAGGGTGGTGAACATGGGAAAGGTGGAAAACGAGATCAATCCCACGGCCACGGTGGACACCTGGATGGAGTGAAAGAAAAAGAGCCAGTGCACGGCCAGCAAAAGGCCCTGGAGCACCAGAAATACCCCTTCACGCCTGCTGGACGGCAGAAGGCGCGTCCGGGTGAACACCTGCGCGAAGAGAAGAAGGGATAAAGCGGCAAAGGCGGTCCGTCCAAGGACGATAAGGATCGGGCTCAGCGCCAGCAGCTTTCCGAAAAGACCGGAAAATCCGAACAGCAGAACCGCAAGATGAACACTTGCGGCAGGGGACCGATGCAGCGGATTTCCCGGTTTCATGCGCTATCGGGTCAACTGTCTGTACTTGATCCGGCTCGGCCGCGCCGCCTTGTCTCCGAGCCTTTTCTTCCTGTCCTTTTCATATTCGGTGTAGCTCCCCTCGAAAAACACGCAGGTGCTGTCGCCTTCAAAGGCCAGGATATGGGTGGCGATCCGGTCGAGGAACCACCTGTCATGGCTGATGATCATGGCGCATCCGGCAAAGGCTTCCAGCGCCTCTTCCAGCGCCCGCATGGTATTGACATCCAGGTCGTTGGTGGGCTCGTCCAGAAGAAGAAGGTTGGCTTCCTCTTTTAAAATTCTTGCCAGGTGCACCCGGTTTCTTTCGCCGCCGGACAGAAATTTCCCTTTTTTCTGCTGGTCCTGTCCGGAAAAGTTGAACTTGGATACATACGCCCTGGAATTGACATCCCGTCCGCCCAGGGTGATCGTATCATTGCCCCCGGAGATGATTTCATATACGGTTTTTTCACCGTCCAGGACATCCCGCTCCTGGTCCACGTAGCCCAGACGGACGGTATCTCCCAGATGGATGGACCCGGAATCCGGTTTCTCTTTGCCGGACACCATGTTGAAAAGGGTGGACTTGCCGGCCCCGTTGGGACCGATGATTCCCACAATGGCGCCCGGCGGAACGATGAAGTTCAGGTTCTCCATCAACAGTTTGCTGTCAAAGGCCTTGGATACGCTGTCCGCCACCACCACCTTGTCCCCGAGCCTCGGTCCGGGCGGGATGAAAAGCTCCATTTTCTCTTCCTGTTGCTGGATGTTTTTTTTCAGAAGCTCTTCATACGCCTTGATCCGGGACTTGGCCTTGGCCTGCTTGCCCTTGGGCGACATGTGGATCCATTCCAGCTCGCGTTCAAGGGTCTTCTGGCGCTTGCTCTCCTGTTTCTGCTCCACACGGAGCCGCTGCTGTTTCTGTTCCAGCCACGAGGAGTAGTTGCCCTTCCAGGGAATGCCTTCGCCCCGGTCCAGTTCGAGGATCCATCCGGCCACGTTGTCGAGAAAGTACCGGTCATGGGTCACGGCGATGATCGTGCCCTCGTACCGGCCGAGATACTGCTCGAGCCACGCCACGGATTCCGCGTCCAGGTGGTTGGTGGGCTCGTCGAGCAGCAGGATGTCCGGTTTCTGCAGAAGAAGCCGGCAAAGGGCGACCCGTCGTTTCTCTCCCCCGGAGATCACATCCACGGGTGTGTCTTCCGGCGGACACCGCAAAGCGTCCATGGCCATTTTCAAACGGGAATCCAGATCCCATGCGTCAAAGTGGTCCAGCTTTTCCTGCAGCTCGGCCTGCCTTGCGATCAACCGATCCATCTCGTCGTCGGACATGGGCTCTGCAAACTGTTCATTGACCCGTTCATATTCGTTGATCAGATCCACCGTGTCCTGGACTCCTTCTTCCACCACTTCCTTGACGGTTTTGGTACTGTCCACCAGGGGTTCCTGTTCCAGATATCCCACGGAATAGCCCTTGGAGAGTACGGCTTCTCCGGTGAACTCATTGTCCACCCCGGCCATGATTTTGATCAGGCTGGATTTTCCGGATCCGTTCAGTCCGAGAACCCCGATTTTGGCGCCGTAAAAATAGGACAGGGAAATGTCCTTGAGCACCTGTTTGTCTCCATGGTACCGGCTGACGTTCATCATGGAGTAGATTACTTTTTTGGTATCTTCAGTCATTCTTTTTTTATTCCTTTCTGGTTACGGATAGCGGACCCCATGCCTGGCATACCGGCATGATTTCCACACTGTTGATGTTGACGCGGGAAGGGGTGGACACCACCCAGAATACGGTTTGTGCGATATCCTCGGCTGCAAGCGGCTCTGTATTTTCGTACACTTTGTCCGCTTTGTCCCGGTCTCCCTTGAATCGGACGATTGAAAATTCGGTTTCGGCAAGTCCGGGTTCGATATTGGTCACCTTGATGCCGGTCCCGGCCAGATCGGCCCGAAGGTTTCTGGAAAACTGTTTGACAAAGGCTTTGGTGGCGCCGTAGGCGTTTCCGCCCGGATAAGGGTATGTGCCTGCAATAGAGCCGATGTTCACGATATGGCCGGAACCCTTTTCGGCCATGGCGGGCAGAAGCGCCCTTGTGCAGTACATCAGTCCCTTGATGTTGGTGTCCACCATCTCCTCCCAGTCGGAAATTTCCGCCCTGTGCGCGGGTTCCAGGCCGAGTGCAAGGCCTGCGTTGTTGACCAGCACATCCATGGCACCGAAAGTTTCCAGGATTTCTTCGGATGCTCTGTATACGGCCTCCCGGTCCGACACATCCATTGAGACCGCATGGACGGCCGCAGTGCCTTCCAGCTCTTTTCGGACAGTCTCGAGCCGGTTTTGCCGCCTGCCTGTAATAACGATATCATACCCGTTTTTCGCAAAAAGCTCGGCGGTTGCTTTGCCGAAACCGGATGTGGCCCCTGTGATCATTGCAGTTTTATTCATTGCCGACCTCCTTTTTTTCATTGGATTCGATTCGCTTAAAGCCGTGCTTTTCGGCATGGCCGGGAAACAGTTCAATGGCGTCGTTGAGCGGGATAAAGCCGGAAAACGCCCGGATTTTCATCATCCGGTAATTGGTGAGAATGCTTGTGATCTTTTTGAATCCCTTTTTGCCGAAAATCGATTCCTGCCGGGCCCACAGGTGATTGTTCACCCCGAAACGGCCCGTGCCCAGCAAAAGGTGAAGAATCAGCCGGTGGTTTTTGAGTATGTAGTGAAGCCGTTTCATGATCGGTGCCATCCGGAAGGGGCGGTCTATTTGTAAAAGGTGAATACCGGTTCTTTCAGGATCATTTCGCATGCCTCGTCCGCATTCTGCGCGGTTTCCGGGAATGTCTCCCGCAGTCCCGCCATCTGCCGCAGGTTTTCGGCGGTTCGTAGAATCAGCCTGGCCAGATCCCCTTCAGCCATATCGGTTCGGGCCGTGATGCTCTCCCAGGGCTCTCCCTTGGCCCATGAAAAGATAACAGCCGCCGGTTCGATATACAGGTTGGGAACGTGAAATCCGCTTTCGATCAGTTTTTCGGCAAACGGCTTGAGGGTTTTCCGCATGTGAACAAAGTGGGAGGTGAGCATCTGGGTGGCCATGTCCCGCTCGGCAAATTCCTCTTCCCTGAATTCCTTTTCATTGACGAATGCAGCCATTACACCTGCGAGAATCGGCGGGGTGTAGTTTTGAAAGAGCCCTTGCCTCAGACTTTCCGCGACAATGAGGGGCGTGTCGATCCTCAAGCTCGACGCCCACATGCCGTCCGCCGTAAGCCGGCCGTCTTCGGTGACGAAATCTTCCTGTTTGAGGAACTCCATGTGGGCCAGAAAATCGTGCCAGAGAAATTTCAGGTCGGCACCGAACTGCTTTCTGGCGTACTTACCTTTCTGGGTGAGCATGTAGGAGGCAAAGGATTTGTCCAGAAGCAGGCGGATCTGTTCGGGAGTGTGGGACAAAAGCAGATTGAGCACCATGGAAAAATCGATTTTGATCTGGCTTCGGATATCCACGGGCGGGGCATTGACAAGCTTTGCGATATACCGCAGATCCATGAATTTTCCCGGCAGTACGATACCGAAACCGATGTTGTCCATGCCTCTTCTGCCGGCCCTTCCGGTCATCTGCTGGAACTCGCTCGCAGTCAGTGGTACGAATTCGGTTCCGTTGAACCGGTCCGAGTTGAGAATGCACACGCTGCGGGCCGGGAAATTGACACCGGCTGCTACGGTGGAGGTGGCGAACATGGCGTCGAGCAGTCCTTCTGCCATCAGGGTTTCAATGACGACCTTCCAGGCCGGAAGATGGCCGCTGTGATGGGAGGCGGCAGCGGTTTGTTCCAGAATTTCGCGCTGGTGGTGCCGGGCAAGATGGGGATTGTCCGCCACAAGCTCCTCGATCCGTTTGGCCAGTTTTTCTTTCCGCTCCGGATCTTTTGAAAGGATCTCTCCTGTGCAAAGCTGAATGGCCTGGTCACAGTCGGCCCGGGATTTGAGAAAAAAAATCACCGGCAACAGGTTGAATTTTTTCAATACCTTCATAATTTCGCTGAAACGGGGCAGTTTTCCCGGGGGCGCCATTATCGGCCTGTTTTTTTGTTCCAGGTGCTGGATCACACTGGGGTGGAGCTTTCCCTTTCCCTGACCCTTTTTCAGCAAAGGTAAAAGGGTGCCTGTGGGGTGAAAAAATATGGAATGCAGGGGTACCGGTCTTTTGGAGGCTTCGATTACCTGACAGGTCCGGCCCCGGATCAGCTCGAGCCATCTGGCGATCTGGTCCGGGTTGCCGATGGTGGCGCTCAAAAGCAGCAGGGGTACCCGGGTGGGCAGATAGATCAGGATTTCCTCCCAGACCACGCCGCGTTCATCATCTCCCAGGTAATGGGCCTCGTCCAGAATAATCAGGTCGCATCCGAGGTTTTCGCCGGTATACATGGCGTCATACAGCTGGTTTCTCAGGATTTCCGTGGTGCCGATGATGATGCCGGCATCGGTATTTTCCTTGATATCACCGGTGAGAATCCCCACCTGATCGTTTCCGAAAAGATCCCTGAACTGGTTGTATATGGAGTTGGTCAACGCCTTCAACGGGGTGGCGTACCAGACTTTTCCCCCCTGGTTGACGGTCTTTTCCGTGACTTGTTCGGCAATCCATGTTTTGCCGGAACCCGTGGGAGCGGCCACAAGGCAGTCAAATTCCTTGACCGCTTCAATCGCTTCAACCTGGAAGTCGTCGGGTACAAACGTTTTGGCTTTGGGAACCCCGATTCTTTTGAATACGTTTTTAAGAGCGTTGTCCGCTCCGGGGGTCATTTTGCGGATGGTTTTTTTCTTTCCGCCGCGTTTCGGCTTCTGGTGATTATAATTTTGGTTTTTGTTTTGCATAGTTGGATAAAAACATAATTCTGCCGATCATGCAAGTAGTCTGATGTCGATAAAATCTTTTCTTGTGTTCCGTTCTGTTATAGACTATCAAAGGGTACATTTTTTAAAGGATGAGACGAAAGGAATGAAATGGAGGATAACAGGCCTGATATTCTGGCACCCGCAGGTGATACGGATTCTTTTCTGGCTGCGGTAGCGGCCGGAGCGGATGCGGTCTACTGCGGCCTTAAAATATTTTCCGCCCGCATGGAGGCGGACAACTTCAGCATGGAAGAGCTGTCCAGGCTGTCCGCCCTTGCCCGTGCAAAAGGGGTGAAAACATATATAGCCTTTAACTCGCTCGTCAAACAGAGCGAGCTTTCAAAAGTCGAGCGGATACTGGGAAAAATTGCCCGGTATGTGGCATGTGACGCCCTGATTATTCAGGATGCGGCCCTGGCGGCTCTGGCACGGAAAGCCGGTTTTAAAGGGGAGCTGCATCTGTCCACGCTTGGAAACTGTTCATTCGAGGCCGGGCTTTCCGAGGCACGGAAAGCGGGCTTTTCCAAGGTGGTGCTGCCGCGGGAGCTGAGCATCGACGAGATCAAGCAGATGGCGGCAGGTGCGCCGGACGGCCTGGCCCTTGAAGTCTTTGTGCACGGGGCACTCTGCTACGCGGTGTCGGGCAGGTGTTACTGGAGTTCCTGGTTCGGCGGGAAAAGCGGCCTCAGGGGTCGTTGCGTCCAGCCCTGCAGGCGGGTGTACACCCAGGGGGACAAGGAAAAACGTTTTTTTTCATGTCTTGATTTTTCCGTGGACGTGCTCGCCAAACTGCTCAAAAGTGTGGAAAAGGTGTCTGCCTGGAAAATCGAGGGCCGGAAAAAAGGCCCCCATTATGTGTATTATACGGTCCTCGGCTACCGGCTTCTGCGGGATTTCGGCACTGATCCGGAACAGAAAAAACAGGCGCTGGCTTACCTTGAATACGCCATGGGCCGGCCTGCAGTCCATTACAACTTTCTTTCCCAAAGACCCTTCAATCCGGTATCCCACGACGGCGATACCGGGTCCGGGCTGTTTGCAGGCAGGATCAAAAGCGGGTCCGCACCAGGTTTCACCACACGGGAGGCCTTGTTCAAAGGAGACCTGATCCGTGTCGGGTACGAGGATGAAAGCGGACATAAAGTCCAGCGGGTGACCCGTTCGGTTCCGAAAAAAGGCACGTTCTTTTTGAACAAGAGTGCAAAGGGAAAGGTGAAACAAGGGAGCCCGGTCTTTATCGTGGATCGAAGAGAGGGGCCGCTTGCTGACAGGATCACCGATCTTTCAGCAGAGCTCGACCGGTATGAGAAAGCGGACATTCAGCCGGTGAAAGAGTCGAGGCCTTCCGGCCAAAAGGCCTCGACCCGTAAGATCGGGCAGGGAAGGAAGACAGCAGTAGATCTCCGTGTCAAGAGAAACCCGGGAAAAAAAGTGGTGTTTCATTCGGATATCGGGTTGTGGCTGAATCCTGCCAATGTTCAACAGCTTCCCGCCAAAGTGGTTAAAAAAGTATGGTGGTGGCTCCCGCCGGTTCTCTTTCCCGATGGGGAACGCGAACTTGCGGATGCGCTGAAAACCGCCCGTAATAAAGGAGCAACCCGATTCGTGGCCAATATTCCCTGGCAGCGGGCGTTGTTTGATGATCTGAAGAAAATCAGCCTGTGGGCCGGACCATTCTGCAATGCAGCCAACAGCGCTACCTTCCGTTTTCTGAAAAAGATCGGATTTGCCGGCTGCATCGTGAGTCCCGAGCTCGACAGGGATACATTTATGGTTCTGCCGGAGCATTCGCCGATCCCCCTCGGGGTGGTTGTTTTTGGAAACTGGCCCCTTGCCGTATCAAGGATTATGCCCCAAGAGCTGAATCGTGACCAGCTCTTTATAAGCCCGATGAACGAAGGGGCCTGGCTGAGCCGGCCGGACGGCCATGTATGGGTTTTCCCCCAGTGGCCCCTGGATCTGCGGCAGAAAAAGAAGGAATTGAAAGAGGCGGGGTATACCCTGTTCGTTTCGGTCTCGGAACAGATCCCCAAAAGTGTGCAGATGAAAAAGCGGCCGGGGCTATGGAACTGGGACCTTGATCTGCTGTAAGGGAAAAACGCAGGGCAACGGTTTACAGTTGACGGTTCACGGTTCACGGTTAAAAAAACAGAGAATGGAAAAAACTGTAAACCGTGAACGATTTTCAATCGTTGCATAGTTCATAGGAAAAACTGTGAACAGTGAACTGTGAACCGATAACCGTGAACGGTTTGCCGCTTAAAAGGCCCGGATTTCCGGGTGGCGGCCCATGGAGTTTACAAACTGCCGGGTGTGTTTGTCCATCCTTGACTTGAACAGCTTCACTACCTGGTATATGACCGTATAGCCTACCGAAGGTTCCGTTTCGAACAGTTCAGAAATGGTATCGCTGGAGAGTGTCATGATCCTGCTTTCTTCTGCGCAAACGGCGGAGAATGTACTCTTTGTCTCTCCGAGAAAGGCCGAAATACCGAAGGATTCGCCGGGCAGAACTTCATCCAGTGTATGAATGCCGCCTGTGGCTGAGTTGCACTTCAGGTGGACTTTCCCTGCGCATAACATATACAGCGCTGTTAGATTTTCGCTTTGACGAAACAGCACCCGACCCTGCCCGAATGTTTCCGTCCGGGCGGCGCGGGCGATTTTTTCCACTGTTTTTTCGGGAAGTTCCCTGAAAAAATCCATCATTTCAAGTTCTTTGGTATCTACCATCTTGCTGCCTTTTCCGGGTTTATAGTGCCAGGTTTTTATAATCTTCTATACCGTAGTGAAACCCCGACTGTCTGTCCATGGTTTTCATGATACGGTTTGCGGTATTGTCCATAATATGTTTGTAATGCCCGGCGAGCCTGTACATGACGTGGTACCCGAGCTTTGGATTCCCGCTGAAAAGCTCAAGCATTTTTCGGCCGCTGAGGGTAATTACCTCGCAGGGTTCCTGGCATATGGCTGCTGATGTGGTACGGGTCCCTTCCAAAAGAGCGGAGACCCCGAACGAGGAACCGGTCTGTACGGTATCCAGGATGATGTCGATATCTTCGGTCAGCTCCACTTTGAGAGCCACCTGGCCCATCAACAGCATGTAAAATGTATCGATGTCCTCGTTGGCTTCAAACAGGTGGGTATCGGTGCTGAATATGCTCAGGTTGGCCCTTGCGGCAATGATCTGAAGCAGATCATCCGGCATGTCGCTGAAAAGGGTAATCCGTTTGAGATCTTGAATTTTTACCATTGGGTACGTCCTGTTGTCCGTGGGTTTATGTTAATAGAAATACCAGGAAAATAAAGGATATGGCTACAGCCGCCCCGATGCCTATGGGCAGGGTGCCTTCCATGATATCATGGTACAAACGGTGTTTGCGGATTTCCAGCCGTTTCCCGGACAGACCCGCCAGAAGCCATATGTTTACGGAAAAAAACAGGGCAACGTTTGCCGCAAGATCTTTAAAAACCGCCGCGCTAACGTTTGCCGTATGCTTCACAAGGGATTCACACCGGGTGTTGAATCCGTTCAGTCCTTTGTCAAGGGCTGCGTAGGCAAAACCGCCTAGTTTCCGGTACGGCCAGTCCGCATCCAGGTTTCTGGACCGGATTTCCGGGACATAATACCCGGAAAGAAGCAGCAGGGTAAACGCCAG
>JAIPEK010000026.1 GCA_021737205.1 Desulfarculaceae bacterium | reverse complement strand
CCGCCTCAAGATCCAGTTCCGCCTCCAGCATGTCCGTGGTGTAACCGGTCTGATCAGCAATGATCTGCTTGACAGAGTCCGCGATATCCCCGGCTGACGCGGCAGCTTCCACCGCACCCGTACTTTCCGCTTCCCCGGCTTCTCCGGCAGGTACAGCTTGTGCCGGACCCACTTTCGAAGTGATATAGTCAGCCAGTTTCGATATGGTGTTCAAATCCCGCAGCTTCAAATCCTCGGGCACTTCAAAACCGAACTTCGTGGCCACGTTCCCGAAAATCTCCACCTGCTTCACCGTGTCGATCCCCAGATCCGCCTCCAGGTCCAGTTCCGCCTCCAGCATGTCCGTGGTGTAGCCGGTCTGATCGACGATGATCTGCTTGACCGAACCTGTTACATCCGGGGCGCCGGCAGGCTGTTTTTCATCAATGCTTGCCGCCCTGGCTTGGTCAACCGCCTTTTCTTCGGCCGGTTCCGTCTGTTTTGCCGCCGGAGCCGGTGCGTATGACGGTTTTTCCGGTCGTTCCCTTTTCGGTGCTTCATCCGCGACAACGCACAACGTGTTGTCAATGATTTTCAGCTTGGGATCGGCCGCACCGGAAATCCGCTGCAGCCATTTTTCATAGCCCGGGTTGTTCTCGAACGCATTCTCCTCGATCCTTTTCACAAAGAGGAAGGCGAAGTGGGACCCGAATCCGGCGGCCAGGTGCAGCCCGTATTCATGGTCGATCTTGCCTGTAGTGCTGAAGCTCAAGTGCTTGAAATTCTCCGGGATGTTCTTGAGGTTGGCAATGGGAGGGGCCTGCCGTTTCTGGAGCGATTTCACCATCACCACATCCTCGATGGCCGCGCCCAGGGTGTGGCCGGTAAAGCCTTTGGTATTGGAGATGCAGATATCATTGAGATAATCGCTGAACGCGGTCTCCAGGGCTTTGACCTCGGCGTCCGCGCTGCCGCCCCTGGCCGGGGTGTATGTCTCGTGGGACATGAACAGCAGCTTGTCCGCGTAATCCTCTTTTTTCAGATCATGGTGCTTTTCCACCTTGGAGACGAATTTTTTCATCTCCGAGGCCATGTGGTTCACATCGATGTTGTACGTGTGGAACCCGCTGTTGGCCATGTGGGTGCCCAGGATCTCTGCCTGACCGTTCATGCCACGGTTTTTGACGCTGGATTCGTTTTCCACCACGATGCCAACGGCCCCGCTTCCGAGGATGGTGCCGTTGCGCTCTTCGTCAAACGGCTTGGCCGCTTCCGACACCCGCTTTTTGATGGTGGCCGCTCCCAGCGCCAGGAACCCGGACCCGATCCACTGGTTCTGGGCCTCGGAGGTGGCGTTTTCCCCTCCGACAACAAGAACGCGCTTGCACCGGCCCACGCGGATCCAGTCTTCCGCGATCCCCACTGCCTGGGTGGTGGAGGCGCATGCGCTGCTCACCAGGGTATTGGGCCCTTTGGCCTTGATGATCCGGGCAAGATGCGCCGACCCTAAGGGACAGGCATTGGTGAGGAAATTCCGGTCGAACTTGTACTCGGAAAAATCCTCCTTTTTCCGGGCCTTTGATTTGAAAAACCAGTCGGTAATCTGCTCCTTGACGGAAAGATCCTTCACGTTCTCCATGAGGTAGTAGTAGATTTTCTCAAACTCTTCATAGGGTTTGAGAAAGAATTTTTCATAAAAGTACTTTTCCATCTCGCTGATCAACGTCTCTCCGTTGGGGAAAAGCGAGGTGATGATCACGCCGGTCTCTTCCTGCATCTCGGCCGGAAGCGCAAACCCGTCCGGTATGACCCCGGTTCCCTTGTTCACCTTCTTGTACTGCATGGTCAGCGGGATACCTGCGTCCTTGAGCGCCTCGATCCCTGCGGCGATCCCCAGGGCCATGCTCACGTCGTAGTGTTCCTTGATCCCGTACTCGTCCGTGAGGTCGAAGTAGCCAAGCTGTCCGGCCAGATGAATCACGTCCTCGGTCCGGGTGATCTGGACGAACCTGGCGCTGCCGTCGGGCTGTTTGTACAGCTTGGTGATATTCTTGTCAGTGATCCGGGCCTGGTCCTCCGGGGAGATGGTCTCGATGAAGTTCCTGCCCTGGAGAATGGCGTCAAAATTGTCATCGGAAAACACTTTCCTGGCCTTGCCCGGAAGTCCCACGGAAACCCCGGAGATCACGATCTTTTCAATGTTAAAATCGAACTTCTCCACCGCTTCGATGGCCGCTTCCCGCTTCTGCCTCAGGTACTCCTTGTACATGAGCTTGTCGACCATGCTCTGGTTGTTTTCCTTAAACGATTCAAAATCCTCTGAAGAAGTGAATGCCGGCTCTTCGGCTGCGGGTTCGGCCTCTTTCGGCGCAGGAGCGGGTGCCGCCGGCACAGCGGCCGGTTGTGGCGTAAACACGGCATTGCAGGATTTGAGATACGCCATGCATTCGCCAAGGGATTTTCTCTCCCCTTTTTTGGCATCCACCGTTACCACGGATCCGTAATCCCCGATGTTGATATTCTTCAAGAGGTTCACCAGAAGCCTGGACGGCCCGATCTCCACAAAATGGGTCCGGCCCCTGGCATAGACGTTTTCCACGGATTTGATGAACTCCACCGGAGACACGATCTGTTTTGCCAGAAGATCCTTGACCTCTTCGCCCCGTTCCGGGTACGGCGACGCCGTGGTATTGGAGATCACCCGTTTGTACGTGGTCTCGTTGAGCCGGACGGTGTCCAGATAGTCCCTCAGTTTGTCTGACGCCTCCTGTAGAAGCGGTGTATGAAACGCGCCTGACAGGTTCAGCTTCTTGTGGAATACATTCTGCTCCGTGAGATAGTCGCAGAACTTTTCGATCTCGTCTTCGGCTCCGGATACGGCGGTCTGTTTTTCACTGTTCTTGTTGGTGATGTAAATCCGGGAGATAAACGATTCCCTGATCAGGGTTTCGGTCTCCTTTTCATTTTTAAACACCACCATGATCTTGCCCGGATTTTTATCCCCGGCTTCCTTCATCAGATCGGCCCGCTTGACGATCAGGCGCATGGCGTCATCAAAGGAGAGGATACCGCTGCAGAACAACGCGGTGTACTCGCCCACGCTGTGGCCGATAAAGCAGTCCGGGGAGAATCCTTCCATCCGCAGCCGGTCGAACAGCGCGGCGGACGAGAGAAACACCGCGGGCTGGGTATTCTGGGTGAGATTCAGCGCCGGATCATCCGTGAACATCATTTCCAGAAGAGAATAGCCGCGCTGCTCGACAAACAGCCGGTCGCCCTGCTCCATGATCCGCCGGATATGCTCGTCCCGGTCGAAAAGTTCCTTCATCATGCCGCTTCTCTGGGCCCCCTGGCCGGACAGCAGGGCAACCATCCGAAGTTTCCGCCCCTGGTCATCAGCCGAGTAGGAATAGTCTCTCAACACTTCGGTCTCCTCTTTTTCCTCGACCTCGGCCGCCTTTTCCCTTTCAAGACCTGCCGGAAGCGTGCCCACCAGGATATGGCAGTGATTTCCGCCGATCCCGTTCACGTTGGAGGCGAGATGCAGCGGCTTTCCCTTTGGAACATTCACAACAGTTGTCGGGGCTTTGAGCACCCGGCTGGTGTCAATGGTGGAGTATTCCGACTCATACGTATGATTGGGCGCAATCCGTCTCGTTTTGTTCATCAGCATCATCCGGGCGAGAGCGATGGAGGGATTGGCCGCCCGGAAATACCCGAACTGGGGTTTTGCGTTGCCGCAGTACAGATCATGGTCAAAGCACTCGTCCACCACCTGCTTTTCCACCATATCCCCGAAAACGTTGGAGAACGCGAAAAGATCCAGGTAGGCGAGCTCGTTTTTCCGGATACCGGTCTTCCGGTACCCTTCGTTGATGGCGGACACGAACGTGGGACCGGAAGGAGAGAGCAGATGATCCGGCACGCTGGATTTCACCGAGATGGTGTTGAACTCGCCGAAGATCTCCATGCCTGCCTCTTTCGCTTTCCTGCGCGTGGTGATGACATGCATGGACGCCCCCTCTCCCATCACGTAGCCGTCCGCCCTGGAATCAAAGAAATTGCAGTCCCCTTTGGACAAGAGCCCGAGCCGCTTGAACGCCATGAGAACCGCCGGGAAGAGATTGGTGTCCACTCCGCCGGCAAGTGCGAAATCCAGATCCTTGAACTTCACGTCCCGTACCGCGTTCCGGATGGCCATTGCCGCGGAGGCGCAGGAGGCGTCGATCACGTAATTGGCCCCGTTGAGCCCGAACTGGTTGGCGATCCGGCCGGAGATGATATTGGACAGAAGCCCCGGCGTCGTGTCTCCGTTGTTTTCCGGCATCCGCTCCCGGATCCGTTCGACGAGACTGTCCGCCACCCGGTCCTTTTTGTCCGAGTCCACGCCGGTGCATTCCCTGATGATATTGGCGATAAAGTGTTTTCTCACCCGGATGATGTTCTTGCTCTGGCGCTCGCCTGCAATGGTCCCGAGAATCACCCCGGTTTTGTTGCCCGGCTCGAGGTATTTGGACAGGCCGGATTCATTGACGGCTTCATCCGCTGCCTTGAGTCCGAAAAGCTGGCCCCTTTCCACGGACCGCGCCATCTTGGGCGGCATTTTGTACTTGAGGTTGTCGAATTTAAAATCCTTGACCACGCCCGCCTTGACCATGGGCAAATGGTAAAAGGAGTCCTTTTTCTCCCGGGCGTAAATTTCATTGCAGAAGCGGTCTTCGGGAATTTCGGAAAGCTGTTTTTCACCGGATTCCACAAGCCGGGCGAACGCCTTGGTATTGTCCGCTCCCGGTACCACGGTGCCCATTCCGGCGATCACGATCCGGTCGTCGTTGAAATCATATTCCGTGTTCCGGAAAATCTCTCGAGGGACCGGTTCATACTCTTTTGTCATCTGCTGCAAGAGCACATGGTAGTTGATTCCGCCGAACCCGTAGGAACTGATACCGGCCTGCCTCGGTTTTCCATCAGCCTCCCACGGACGTCCTTCGCAAATGATCTCAAGTCCGGTCCCGGAAAGGTCATGGCTTTGGGCCAGGTTTTCAAACCGGCCGTTGGGCGGCAGGACCCCCTTGTTTATTGCCAGAAGCGCCTTGATCATCCCGGCGGCACCTGCCGCGCCCAGAAGATGGCCGACCTGGGACTTGATGGAGCTGATCCCTGCGACAGCCCCGACATATTTTTTCTTGAGGGTATCAAGCTCTGCCTGGTCCCCCACGATGGTGGATGTGCCGTGGGCCTCGATGAACCCGATCCCTTCGGGCCGAATATCCCGGAGTGTTTTCTCGAAACACCGGTTGATGCTGAGCTGTTGGCCCGCCGGGTTTGGGGCGGCAATGGCCTTTCCCTTTCCGTCCGAGCTCGAGCCGATGGAGTTGATCACGCCGAGGATATTGTCGTTGTCCCGGATCGCGTCCTTGACCCGCTTGAGCATGAACACCACCGAGCCTTCTCCCAGGATAAATCCGTCCGCCCGTTCATCAAAAGGATACGAACCATTGGCCGAAAGAGTCCCCATTTTGGCGAACCCTATAAAGGATTCAGGGGCCAGATGGGTGTTCACACCGCCCACGATCACCCGGTCGGACTCACCGGAAAGAAGCTCTCCCCGGGCCGCGTCAAAGGCGGCAAAGGAGGATGCACAGGCCGCATCCACCACGTAGTTAGGTCCCCGGACACCCAGGTGGCGTGCAATCCTGGAGGCTTCAATATTGAGGAGCATCCCGTGGACCGGGTCATATCCCTTGTTCTCGCCTTCCAGGCCTTCCAGAAGAGCCGCTTTCACCTCCTGCTTTTCGGTTTCGGAAAGTTCCTTGTACTCGTCGGTCTTTTCCATCATGGAGACGATTTCCGGCATGAAATATTTTAGCTGAAGATCATTTCCCAGTTCGTTACCAAGGCAGGTGGCAATGACCACGGAGGTTCTTTCAGGCTCGCCACAGGCCAGACGGTCGTCTTCCCCCAGGTACCCGGCGTTTTCCACTGCTTTGTAAGCGGTTTCCAGGACCATCTTCTGGCTTCTGGAAAGCCGGGCCGCCTTTTCCGCTGTATAGCCGAACCGCTCGTGGTCGAAACTGTAATTGTTCACGGTTCCGGCCAGGATGGTGTAGGTTTTGTCTTCGGCGTTCTTGTCCGGGTCAAAGTAAAGGGATCGGTCCAGACGGTCTTCCGGCATCTCTTTTATGGAGTACTTCCTTGCCATGATGTTCTCCCAGAGGGACTCCGGGGTGTCGGCATCCGGAAGGGTGCATCCCATGCCCACAACAGCGATCTCGTCATGGATCATGTTCCGCTCCGAGGTAGCCACTTCGAGCATGTTGAGATTCCGAAACAGGCGGGCTTTGCCGTCAAAATACCTGGAATGGATATCACGGATGTTCACAGTTTCCGAGAAAAATGCGAGACTGTCGCCCACAAGGAAGTTGCCCATTTTTCTGTGCTCATCCCCTTCATAATGGATGTAGTTTTCCTCTCCCGGATTGCTGAAATCCGGGAGGAACCCTTTGGCACCGATCAAAAGGGACCCGATGTTCTTCTTTTCAAAGGCCCGTTTGCGGTCTTCCAGGCTTTCCCTGTTCTTGATCATCTCCTGTTCGGTGTCCAGCATCATTCGAGCGAACTCGGTGGGCGCGGTCCTCGAGGCAAGCCCCACGCTTTTTCCCACCACCACGGTTTCGGTCTCCTTGGCGATGATCTCCTGGTACTGTTTTTTGATGCACTCGGTCTCGGTGATCTCTTCGGTGAACAAATAGGCCGTGCCCACCTGGATACCGATTTTCGCTCCTTTTTCAGCAAGTTTCGAGGCAAACCCGGAAATAAAGAACGAAGCGAAACAGGTGGAGATACCTCCGGCAAAAATCAGGGTCAGCCCAGACAGATCCGCACTTGAATTTTCGAGCAGTTTTTCGACTGCCGCCTCCCACAGCACAAGGCTTGACAGAAATCCCACATGCCCGCCCGCTTCTCCTCCTTCGAATATAAAGCGGGTACAACCGCCCTTAATTGCATTGTCGAACATGGATACCGACGGGGTGTGAAGATAGGTTTTCGTACCCGCCTTTTCCAGTTCCGACACCTGGGAAGGGACGCCCCCTGCAAAAAGGGCGAACGGAATTTTATATTTTTTGACCATCTCCATGTGGCTTGTTACGCAGGGATTGAACGCTTCAATGCCCACAAGGCCCGCACCGAAGTTGTCCAGGTTGTCGGCACCATCCTTGAGCATCCGGTCGGCCAGATTCTCTGGAAGGCTTCCCACGGCCATGAACGGCAGAGCGCCGCTCTCCAGTATTCTGGATGCAAATTCGCTGTTGTCGCTGATGTTGGCCATCGGACCCTGGACAATGGGATAAGCGGTCCCGTGCTCTTTGGCAAGTTCGGTGCCCGGCCGGACCGGGTCATGCGTGTCAACCGCATCAAGGCTTCGGCCGATGGCATTGAAAAACGAAGAAATCATTTGATTCAGACCGGAGCCGAGTTTTTCAAAGTTTTTGGCAAAAATCCCGTCCTGGCCGAGGAAAAACAGGGACTGGACGAACTGGACATCCGTGTCCGAAGGGGAGACGATCCGCTCTTCAATCTCCCGGTAAAGCCTCTCTTCGCCGTCCGACTCATCTGCCAGGAACAGGGCTTTTTGCTTGAGATCCTTGACCACTTTTGTACCGAGCTTGGCAAACACCCGGTAAACCGGGCCGTTCCCGGTTGTGATTTCGGTGGAATCGTTTCCGTCAAGGGAGCGCAGAAGGGATTTGAAGTTATCCGACACAGGTGCCTCGTCACTGAGCAGAACCTGGCTGTCCAGGACCACGCCGGCGGCGCCGGCGGCAAACATGCCGGCCGCCGTGTGCAGGCCCACGCCGCCCTGGACGAACACGGGCACATCACTGTTTTTCAGATACCACTGCATGAGAATGAAAGAAGAGAGTTTGGATACACTGCCTGCGGCTTCGTTGCCTTTGAGGATCACCGCGTGCGGGGATACCGCCTCGATCTTCTCTTTGATATCCACGTGGGTGACCTCGAGCACTAGTTTCGTCTCCCCGGGCACGGTGTACGCATTCACGTCGCTTTGCCCGTGAATCGGCATGATCAGCACATCCAGGTTCTCGATCCGCCGTTTTTCAAGTTCGCTCACGAGCTCCGGATCGGTTCCCGTCATGCGCAGGCCGAACAGAAGGTCCTCTCTTGAAAGTGCATCCACCCGCTCGAGGATTACATCCCTTTCAAGAAACCGGGTATCAAGGACCGGAAGTGCCCCGGATTTATAAATTTCCCTGAAATAGGCAAGATCGAATACCTTGACCGGATTCAATACCATTGCAGGCAGTCTTGAGTTGAGTATCCTTGTGATCATTCTTTATCTCCGTATATTTTCATGTTTACAAGAAACTTGAGACTTGAAACAAGAGACAAAAAGCCGGCTCATGCAAGTGTCAAGCTCCGTTGGACGAATTCTCTTCCATATCGTTCCGGCTGCGGAATCCGCGTGCCGGTTTTCCATCATGATATTCCATAACAAATATCATGCCATCCTCTACGGAAAGACATAATCCATCGGAATTACAACGGATATAAACGATTGCGATCAGAATAAATTCATGATACTTTCAACCCTAAATACATTAATTGCACACGTAGCAAACATAAAATGTAACCGTTCACGGTTTACAGTTGTAGGGTCACGGTTAAAAAAACAAAGGTAGAGGAGAATTATGAGGTCCGCTTTTGAAGATTTAGATGCGAAAGAATTAATTCAAGAGTTGAAATCAATATCCAAAATGCTTCAATCGTTGCATAGTTCATTGGAAAAACTGTGAACTGTGAACCGATAACCGTGAACGGTTACCATAAAATGAACAGGAGTGCCGGACCTTGAAACAGACAAGACTTGATTCGACCGAGCGGGAATTTTTCCGCACGGTGTACCACGCCTCATTTGCAAACCCGTTCGGAACGGTCCGGGAAAAACTCGACCATAAACTCTCCGGGCTTTTCCCGTCCGCCTCCCACAGGGAAAGCACGGACCGGTGCATCCAGGAGGTGGACCGGAAAATCAAAGAACTTGAAAATCAGGGACGGGGCACCATCAACGCTTTCAGGGGGCAGGACAGAAGTATAATGGCAATCGTGTTCCTGTTTGATATTTTCCACAAATTCCGTGACCGGTTCGACCGGCTCATCATGGACCAGCTCAACGCCGGGGACGATCCGGTAAAAGTTCCGTTCGCTGATGAAGCCATGTCCATGCTTCACCAAAGGGGGTTTGAAGGAGACACCCTGCTCCATTATTTCGCCCTGTCCTACCAGCTGCGGCGGGCGTTCTACTTTATATCCAAATCCCTGGTGGGCGAAAGCCCGTGCATGAAAAACCTGAAAAAACATCTGTGGAACAATGTGTTCACCCACAACATCGAGTTTTACGACAAGTTCATGTGGAACCGGATGGAGGACTTTTCCACCCTGCTTCTCGGAGAAACCGGCACCGGCAAGGGGACGGCGGCCATGGCCATCGGAAGAAGCGGTTTTATTCCGTTCAACGAAAAATCGAACACGTTCCGGGAAAGCTTTACCCGGGCGTTCAGCTCGCTGAACCTGTCCCAGTTCCCTGAAGCGCTCCTGGAGTCCGAGCTTTTCGGCCACAAGAAAGGATCTTTTACAGGTGCGGTGGAAGACTACAAAGGAGTTTTCGACCGGTGCAGCCCTTTTGGTTCGATCCTTCTCGACGAAATCGGGGAAATTCCCAACCATGTACAGATCAAGCTGCTCCAGGTGCTCCAGGACCGGGTCTTCACACCGGTGGGAAGCCATTCGGCCTCACGGTTCCACGGCAGGGTGATCGCCGCCACCAACAAATCCATTGACAGCATAACCAAAGGTCAAGTTTTCCGGGACGATTTTTACTACCGGCTGTGCTCGGATATCATCAAAGTGCCCCCCTTGCGGGACCGGATCAGTGAAGATCCACGGGAACTGGAGAGTCTCCTCGAATTCACGGTGGAACGGATGACCGGCACAAGAAGCGAAAAACTGATTTCAAAAATCAGGCGGGTAATCCAGAAGGAGCTGGGGCCGGACTACCGTTGGCCAGGCAATGTCCGGGAACTTGAACAATGCGTCAGAAGTGTTCTTTTGCGGCGCACCTACAAAGACGGCAATGATGCTTTTGAACCGGCGGAAAACCTGACGGAACAACTGGTGAACGGCATCCGGAACAAAACCATCGATCTGTCCGTCCTGGTCTCCGGTTACTGCACCCTGCTGTACGAAAAACACGGCACTTACGAAAAAGTGGCCAGAGAGACCGGCATGGACAGGAGAACCGTGAAAAAATACATCAACGGCGCCTGAACCTTGTCTCAGCCTATTCCACGATTTCCAGCAGAACTCTTTTTCCGGTTTTGGCGGAGGTACAGGCCAGTATCGTCCGCATGGCCTGGGCGGTTCTGCCTTTCTTCCCGATGATTTTCCCCAGATCCTCCTTTGCTACCTGTAGCTCCAGAACAGTGGTCTGTTCCCCGTCGATCACTGAAACCTTGACCTGGTCCGGATCATCCACCAGCGCCTGTGCGATATACTGAATCAGCTCTTTCATGGCTCGATTCCCCTTTCTGCTTGAGAAGTGTAAGACGTCATTACAAAGTATGCCGTTCCCGGCATGACCCAATGCGTTTTGGAACAGGAGTTACCTTTATCGATACCCCATTTTTCATCAAATGTAAAGATTGTTATATCCCGGCAGCTTGTAATTGTTCAAAACGGATTTATATGGTATTGTACCCTCCCTGTGAATACAATTGACAAAATGAAAAACTATATACCGGAGATATAATGGAACAGATTATCACCCGCTTTCCCCCCAGCCCCACCGGCTTTCTTCACATCGGAGGCGCACGGACCGCGCTTTTCAACTGGCTCTATGCAAGGGCCAACAACGGCAGGTTCGTCCTGAGGATAGAGGACACGGACGAGGCCAGATCCACCAAGGAATCCACGGATGCGATCCTGGAGTCTTTGGAATGGCTGGGAATCGACTGGGACGAAGGTCCCTGTTACCAGACCGAGCGGTATGACATTTACAAAACCTATATTCAGCAGCTCATTGACAACGGGCATGCATATTATTGCGACTGCACCGCCGAAGACGTCGAAGCCATGCGGGAAAAAGCCAGAGCCACCGGCAAAAAACCAATGTATGACGGAAAATGCCGGGACAAAGGTCTTCCGGCCGGCGAGAACACCGTTGTCCGGCTGAGAACCCCGGATACCGGGGCCACCGTGGTGGAAGACGTGGTCAAGGGAGCCACCTCGTTGATGAACTCGGAAATCGATGATTTCATCATCCGGAGAAGCGACGGCACACCCATGTACAACCTGGCCGTGGTGGTGGACGACCTGACCATGGGGATCAACCACATCATCCGGGGGGACGACCACCTGATCAACACGCCCAAGCAGATTCTTCTGTACCAGGCCCTGGAGGCGGATCTTCCGGTGTTCGGCCATGTGCCCATGGTGCTCGGCCCGGACAAGGCGAGACTGAGCAAGAGGCACGGGGCCATGTCGGTCGGCGAGTACAAAAATATGGGATATCTGCCGGATGCCATGCTCAATTACCTGGTACGGCTCGGATGGTCCCACGGGGACCGGGAATTTTTTACAAGGGACGACCTGATCGAGTTGTTCTCTCTGAAAGCTCTGGGCAAATCCGCCTCCATGTTTGACATGGACAAACTCAGCCATATCAATGCCAAACATATCCAGAACTCGGACCCTGAAAAAATTGCGGGTCACCTGATCCCGTTTCTGGCCCAAAAGGGTGTGACCGCAGAGAACGACGAGTTCACCCATGGAGTGATCGGCACTCTTCAGGCACGAAGCAAAAACCTTGTGGATATGGCGGACGGTGCGTTTTTCTATTATGCCGACTCAATCGAATATGAAGAAAAGGCGGAGAAAAAATTTTTGAAGCCGGCTGCCGTAGAGCCGCTGAAAAAGTCGGCCGACTATATCGACGCCCTGGAGAGCTTTGATGAAAAAAATCTCGAGAACGCTTTCAAGCAGGTCATGGAAGAGACCGGGCTGGGCTTTGGAAAAATCGCACAGCCCGTACGGGTGGCGCTCACCGGCACCACCGTCAGCCCGGGAATATTTGAAATGATCCTGGCCCTTGGAAAAGAGAAAACCGTACAGAGAATCAGGGCGGCTGCGGATTACATTCAGTCCAGGGAGAACAGCACCCCGGAGTAACCCACAAAGCTGTCACCGGGGGATTTTTCAAAGCTGCTGCCATAGTCCACTTCAACCGCCCGTGCAGCCCCGGTCTTTTTTGCTGCAGCGGTTGCGGCTGCTGCTGCCCCTGCACAACACATGTTCTGGCTTACAAGCCCTTCCTTGACGATTCTGCCGGGATCCATGGCCATCAGTGCTTCGATCCCGGCCCTGTCATTCTCTTCTTTTACCCATTTGTAGGCTTTCTCTCCGGTCCCGGCCGGGGAGAATCCGAACGCGGCCCCGTAATGGGTCATGTCGGTGGAGCCGATCACGGCGATTGTAAGTCCCAGGTCTTGTGCGGCATCACAGGCCGCCTCCCCTATCCTCTCGGCCGTATCAGACGGCGGAACGCCTGCGGCCACGATCGGGGCATCATTGAAAAAATACTTCACAAACGGCAGCTGAAGCTCGATCGTGTTTTCATCCGGAAAAGAGCCGGGAGTCATTTTGTGGATTTTCTCCTTCCGGCTGATATGTTCCGCCAGTTTTTCATGAACTTCCAGATCCCCGAACGGGGTTTCCCAAGACCCGCCTGACAGGATAAAAGGTTTCGAGTCCGGACGCATGTGGACCCCGAACATAACGACGGCATCCACATTCGAGTCAAGTGATGCAATCACCCGGCAGGCAATGGAGCCGGAAAAGACCCAGCCCGCATGGGGAACGATCCCGCCGGGGAATCTCCCTTTCAGCGACCCGCCTTTCTCTTTTAAAAACGCTTTGATACTGGTTTCGCACTCTCCTGCGGATGCCGGGTACCACGCCCCTTTAAAGGACGCCCGTTTTCGTTTCATGCCCTCCTCCTTTGGATTCAAGCTTTGGGTTCAAGTTTTCCGGATACCTCTCCCCTGAGCCATTCCACCCACGGGTCAAGGCCTTCTTCCTTTGTGGCGGAAATCCGGAATACGGGAATTTCCGGGTTGACCTCGTTGATGTTCTTCACCGCAAGATCCGCGTCAAAGTCGAGATAGGCCAGAAGGTCGGCCTTGTTCAGGATCGCACTCTGGGCGAGCCGGAACATCAGCGGATATTTCAGCGGTTTGTCCTCCCCCTCGGTCACGCTCAAGACCACCGTCCTGGCATCCTCCCCGATGTCGAACTCCGCCGGACACACCAGGTTGCCGATATTTTCCACGATCAGAAGGTCGATGGAGTCCAGGTCGAACTCCCTTGCGCACTGTTCCACCAGATGGGCGGCCAGGTGACAGTCTCCCCCGAACTGGTCGGTATTTATCTGGGTGACCTCGGCTCCTGTGGACTTGAGCCGGTCTGCGTCGTTGGTGGTGCAGATATCTCCCACGATTACCGCCGTCCGGGTCTCCGGCATCAGCCGGTCCAGTGTTTTCACCAGGGTCTCGGTTTTTCCCGATCCCGGGGAACTCATCATGTTCAGCACAAAAACCTTTTTTTCGGCAAAGTATTTCCTCAGCCGCTCCGCCTCGTTTTCATTGGCTTCCAGCACACGTTTCTGAATATTGATTTCCATTGCTTTGTCCGCCTCTTTTATTATTCAATTCTCTTCAACTTCAAGGGATTGTATCTCAAGTTCCCTCCCGGAGAGCATCTCCACTTCTCCTGTGTCACATTCGGGACAGCGGAACACCGGGCCTTCCACCTCCCATTTGTGACCGCATCCCTTGCATTGCGCGGTTACGGGAACTTCCTCTATAACAAGCTCGGTATTCTCCAGCGGGGAATCCTTGGTGATGATCTCGAAACAGAACCGCAGGCTGTGTTCCACAACCGCGGCAAGCTTTCCGATCCTAAGATGCATCTTTTCCACCTTTGCATCCCCCATATCTTCGGGTATGGATGAAAGCGCAATGTTCACCATCTGCTGGGCGATCCCCATTTCATGCATAACAGCCCCCTCTCTTTACAGCCGGTCCATCACCCGTTTGAAGGCACCGGATGAGTTCTCGATGGTGGCGTCATCCACGCAGAACGACAGCCGGAAATAGCCGGGACATCCGAATCCGCTGCCCGGCACCGCCAGGATCAGCTCATCCTGGAGCATATCCACGAACTTCACGTCATCTTCCACAGGGGATTTGGGGAAAAAGTAAAACGTGCCTTCCGGAAGATGGAAGTCGAATCCCGCTTCATTCAATCCTTTGGCCAGAAGATCCCGTTTTCTCTTGTACGCGCCGATATCCACGCTTGCCGTCTGAATGTGCGGCAGCACCCGCTGCATTAAGGCCGGCGCATTGACAAACCCGAGGATTCGGTTGGTCAGTGCCAGCGCCTGCCGGATCTCTTCTTTAAAGTCGGCTTCCGGTCCCACCGCAACGTACCCGATGCGTTCTCCGGGCAGCGAGAGGTCCTTGGAATGGGAGTTGGTCACAATCGCGTTCCGGTAACAGGAAAATATGGACGGCACCTGCACGTTGTCATACACGATTTTCCGGTATGGCTCGTCCGCCACAAG